>NZ_JADEXH010000070.1:0-18081 GCF_015207205.1 Sphaerospermopsis sp. LEGE 08334
AAATCAAATATTGCCTCTCCCAAAGATTCCAGAATTTCTATATTTAAACTCATAATCTCAGTTTCTAATTCTCGATCAATTTGTCCAAATTTTCTATTAATTAACCGGAGAATAAAATTTTTTTCTCGTTCAATACCTCGTTCAATACCTTCTTCCATCCAACTGGTGACAATTTGCATAACTTCCTCCCTTTCCTCTGTTACTAATGTACCTATTTCTGTTTGAAATTTCTCTTTTTCTATTTTATTTAATCTCAAGTATGTGTCAATGAAACCTGATATCAATTGCATTTTAGCAGGGTTTAATTTTAAGGTTACTAACAACCTTAAACATTCTGCTTTAACTTTTGGCCTGTCCTCTGGTGCTATGTTCATTTTTGACATCAAAGCCGATGCAACTGGATTTTGACGGGTTAAAAAATCCCGCCAGTTGAGTTGATTCAGTTGCACTACTTGATAATTAAATTTTAACACTTGAAAATCAGGAAAGTTGATTTGATAGTTATTTACGGCTACGGTTTTCGGTGAATCATAGGAAAATATCACTATCGGATATATTGGTAAATAGGATTCAGTTTTTTGAATTTTAGGAATGTCATCTACATCTGTTTCTTTTCATTCTTTGTCCTTCAATCTTTCAGGTACATAGCTGACTCCTGACTCCTGACTCCTATTCCTCATCTTCATCAATTATCGCATTTCTATCCAATAATAATAAATCACGTAATTGATCTGTATCAAGTTCTGTTAACCATTCTTCACCAGCACCAACCACCTGTTCCGCTAATTGCTTCTTACTTTCAATCATCTCATTAATTTTCTCTTCTAAAGTTCCTGTACACACAAATTTATGTACTTGTACATTCTTAGTTTGTCCAATTCTAAAAACCCGATCAGTAGCTTGATTTTCCACCGCAGGATTCCACCATCTATCAAAATGAAATACATGATTTGCCCTGGTTAAATTTAAACCCACACCACCAGCTTTTAAAGACAAAATCATAATTGGTGGTCCTTGGGGATCATGTTGAAAACGATCAATCATTTCTTCCCGTTGTTTTTTACTGGTGCTACCATATAAAAAGAAAATTTCTCTGCCTAAACGTTTTTCTAAATAGGGTTTTAATAATTTACCCCATTCTGCAAACTGAGTAAAAATTAAAGCGCGGTTTTCTTCTACCACTACTTCCTCTAACATTTCCTCCAAACGTTGTAATTTACCAGAATTATGTTTTGATAAATTTGACTCTTTCAAAAATTGGGCAGGGTGATTACAAATTTGTTTGAGTTTCACCAACAAACCTAAAATCATTCCTCGTCGTTGTAAACCTTCTGCGGAGTCAATTTCCACTAAAGATTCATCTACTAACTGTTGATATAGTTCCCCTTGTTCCGCAGTTAAACCACAAAAGACAGTCATTTCTTGCTTTTCTGGCAAGTCTTGAATAATTGATTTATCAGTTTTTAATCTTCGTAAAATAAAAGGTTGGACTAAAGACCGTAATTGAGATAAAGAAGCGGTATCACCATACTTTTCAATAGGCATGGCAAAACGTCTTTGAAAAAATTGTTTATTACCCAAATATCCAGGATTGAGAAAATCTAAAATAGACCATAATTCCTGCAATCTATTTTCTACAGGTGTACCAGTTAAAGCAATTCTAAATGTAGTTTCTAATTTTCGCACAGCTTGAGATTGTTTAGAATCGGCATTTTTGATATTTTGGGCTTCATCTAAAACCACAATTTGCCAATTCATGGTTTTTAATAAATTAATATCTCGCTGTACCAATGAATAGCTTGTAATTACTAAATCGTATTTATTTACTATTGCCGTAAAACTTTTACCTTTGGGGCGTTTATCACCATGATATTCTAAAACTTTCAATTTAGGGGCAAATTTTTTAACTTCTTTTGCCCAGTTACCTAAAACCGAAGTAGGACATACTAAAAGCGTGGGATTTTCCAAGGCGTTTTGTTCTTGCAAATGCAGAAGAAAAACAATAAATTGTACCGATTTTCCTAATCCCATATCATCCGCTAAACAAGCACCCAAACCCCATCTTTCTAAAAACGCTAACCAAGCTGCACCCCTTTCTTGATAAGGTCTTAATTTTCCTTGGAAATTTTCAGGAGTCGGTAAAGGTTGAATATCTTGATTATTAGTTAAAGTACCTAATAATTCTTGCAATGCACCAGAAGCGTCAAAACTAACAACAGGTAATTTTTCAATAACTTGAGTATCACCTGTACTAATTCTTAAAGCATCTTCTAAAGATAAAGATAACTGTTCTTTACGAGATGCAAAAAAGTTTTGGGCAGTTTTAATATCTTGGTTTCTCAGTTCTACCCATTCTCCATTAATTTCTACTAAAGGACTATTTAAAGTTACCAATTTATCAAACTCAGCTTTAGAAATTGTCTGTCCACCAATTGCTAATTGCCACTGAAAGTTTAACAAACTTTGTAAACCTAAACGTCCTTCTTTCTTCTTGGGTGGTTCAGCATTAATTTTCAATCCTAAACGATTAGCCCAACCTTCACGATTTGCTAAACTTGGTGGTAAAATTACTCCTAAACCGCTATCTTCTAATCTCCAAGTTACAGTTTTAATAAATTCATAAGCTTGGATAGGAGTGAGGTAACAAAATTCAGGAGATTCTGTTTCTAAACTGGGCGCAATCACAGGATATAATCGAGAAGCTAAACCCAAACCCCGCAAAAATGTTTCCTGTGGTTGTTCTATTGTACGATTTTGATAAACTAAAGTTTCTACTGGTTGACTCCAAATAGTTTTCGCATCTATTAAAAATTCTGCATCATTAGCAGCTTGGAGGAAATAAGCTAATTTCCAATCTGTTGTTTCTGCTTCTGGGGGATGGAGTTGAAAACAAGTTCTAAATGCAGCTTTTCCTGTTAATTGATATTGTAAAGGTAAAGTCCAAGCTTTAATTGCAGATTCTAATCTTTCTACTCCCATTGCATCAGCATTAATTTGATTTAATCCTTGATTTGATGCACTCGTTAAAGACTGTAACCACTGCTGTACCGCAGATGGTAAAGACATCATTAATCTATTATCAATGGGAGATTGAGAACCAACCATTTCTCGAATTTGGGCATCTATGATATTGTTGAGAAATGCCAAAATTAATCCTTGCGGTTCTCCAGGTAAATCAACTATTAATTTACTGCTAAAATCTTCTCTATCTGGTTGATAAGTACGACAAACTAACGGCATTTTCGCCGCAAATTTTTCTAAACGAGTAGCATCTATAGCACTATCTAACAGTACCTGCCATTTACCAACTAGAGAATTATCTGGATTTTCTATAATATTCGGTAAAAACTTACAACGGGCAATTAAATCTAAACTCCATCGCGCCATTTGTAACCAAAAACGTAAATCTCCACCTAAAAAAGCATCTTTATTATCTGTTGAACTCAAGGGTAAATTTGAGAGAAATTTAATTGCTGCACTGGGTGGGAGACAAAAACCTTCAATTTTCCAAGGTTGTAAGTATTTTTGTGAATTTTTATCAATCTCTAAACTAGCAGAATTTATGGGAGAAATAGCAGATTCTGTTTCTATAAAATTAGTTGGTAAAGCAATAATTTGTGAGTATGTTGGTAAAGTCTTTTCTGTTTTATGTACTGTTTTACGTCCTTTGATTGGAGTAACAGCAGATGGAGATGTTGCAATATCTTGAATATAATTAGAAATTTCTAAATTATTTACTGCTAACCATTCCCTCAACTCATTTGGTGTCATTGCCAAAGGATTAAGTGGGATTTCATCGGAGGTAATAGATTCCAGATTAATCTGGGAACTTCGCCAAGTTTCTCCCCAAATAAATAAACAATTATCAGTATAATTTTGCTCTTTATTTAACCAAATGCCGTGTAGAATTGCCATATTTATCAGATGGTAATTTTTTAACTTAACTGCTACAGCAGAGAACTCTTAACAGGGAACAGACTTGAAAGGGGAGCATCCCAATGAAAGAAAAAATAAACGCAGCCACACCAAAAACTCTCTGAAACTCTCTTGCCTTTGTGTACTTTGCGTCCTTTGCGGTTCAATCATATCAAGCCAGGGATAATTTTCTGTTGTGTAGGTATTCAGCTATCAGTAATCAGCTATTCATTTAACAATTCAATCTAACTCCTTAACTCCTATTCTCTTCTTACTGTCACCTGTCACCTGTCACCTATCACCAGCCCCAGCCCCTTGAATCTCGTCTGTGAAACTAATATATCTAAAAGAAGCCGTCTATATAGCATAAATGTTAGGATTGCCACAGAGAGAGAATAGCGTGCATAGAAGGAAAAAAAACTGAATGGCAGAATTTGAGAAGTCAATATCCTTTGATGGACGGGATATTCGACTGAAGGTAGGACTGTTAGCCCCCCAAGCGGGTGGGTCGGTGTTGATAGAATCGGGGGATACTGCTGTTTTAGTGACAGCTACAAGGTCAGAAGCCAGAGAAGGCATTGATTTTCTTCCCCTGACGGTAGATTATGAAGAACGACTGTATGCAGCAGGAAGAATCCCTGGTGGTATCATGCGCCGAGAAGGTCGTCCACCAGAAAAAGCGATTTTAACTAGCCGTCTGATTGATCGTCCTTTGCGTCCTCTGTTTCCTTCATGGTTACGGGATGATTTGCAAATTATTGCTTTCACCCTATCAATGGATGAACAAGTACCGCCAGATGTGTTAGCTGTAACTGGCGCTTCTATCGCTACTCTCATTGCCCAAATTCCGTTTAATGGACCAATGGCAGCAGTGCGGGTAGGTTTAGTGGGTGATGATTTTATTATTAACCCCACCTATGCGGAGATTGAAGCGGGAGATTTGGATTTAGTTGTTGCTGGTTCACCTGATGGTGTCATCATGGTGGAAGCAGGAGCAAATCAGTTACCAGAGCGAGATATCATCGAGGCCATTGATTTTGGTTACGAAGCAGTGCGGGATTTAATCCAAGCACAGCTAGATTTAGTTGAAGAACTGGGTTTAAAACTCATCCAAGAAGAGCCACCGGAAGTAGACCAAACATTAGAAAACTACATCCGCGATCGCGCCAGTGCAGAAATTAAAAAAATATTGGCACAATTTGAGTTAACCAAAAACGAGCGTGATACAGCTTTAGATGCAGTTAAAGATGAGATCAAGGCTGAAATAGAAGCCCTACCCGAAGAAGATCCGATTCGCGTAGCTGCTACAGCCGATAGTAAAGCACTTGGTAATACCTTTAAAGATATCACCAAATACTTTATGCGCCGTCAAATCGTTGAGGATAACGTGCGCGTTGATGGTCGCAAACTAGATGAAGTCCGTCCTATATCTTGCCAAGTCGGAGTTTTACCACGTCGTGTACATGGCAGTGGAATATTTAATCGGGGACTAACCCAAGTATTATCTGCTTGTACCCTTGGTACACCAGGCGATGCTCAAAATCTCAATGATGATCTACAAATAGATCAATCTAAACGTTACCTGCATCATTACAATTTCCCTCCTTTCTCCGTTGGCGAAACCAAACCAATGCGTGCGCCGGGAAGAAGAGAAATTGGTCATGGTGCTTTAGCCGAAAGAGCGATTTTACCCGTACTACCGCCAAAAGAACAATTCCCCTACGTGATTCGCGTAGTTTCAGAAGTGCTTTCTTCCAACGGTTCTACCTCAATGGGTTCAGTTTGCGGTTCTACCCTCGCCCTCATGGATGCGGGTGTACCCATTATCAAACCTGTCACCGGTGCAGCAATGGGCTTGATTAAGGAAGGCGACGAAGTGCGCGTTCTCACTGATATTCAAGGCATTGAAGACTTTTTGGGAGACATGGACTTCAAAGTTGCGGGTACTGATACAGGTATCACCGCCTTACAAATGGATATGAAAATATCCGGTTTGTCTCTAGAAGTTATTAAACAAGCTGTAGAACAAGCAAAAGCAGCCCGCTTGCACATTCTGGAGAAAATGCTCCAGACCATAGATCAACCACGCACCGAAACCTCACCCTTTGCCCCACGTCTGTTGACAATCAAGATTGATCCAGAAATGATTGGTCTGGTCATTGGACCCGGTGGTAAAACCATCAAAGGAATTACTGAAGAGACAGGTGCAAAAATCGACATTGAGGATAATGGTACAGTCACCATTTCCGCAGTCGATGAAGGCAGAGCAAAGAGAGCAAAGAGCATCATTCAAGGCATGACTCGTAAACTCAATGAAGGGGATGTTTACATAGGTCGTGTAACACGGATTATACCTATTGGTGCATTTGTGGAATTTTTGCCCGGAAAAGAAGGCATGATTCACATTTCTCAACTTGCTGACTATCGTGTTGGTAAAGTGGAAGATGAAGTAGCCGTTGGTGATGAAGTGATTGTCAAAGTGCGCGAAATTGACAATAAAGGTAGAATTAACCTGACACGCTTGGGTATACACCCAGATCAAGCTGCTGCTGCGCGGGAAGCTGCCGCCATGAATCGTTAACAACGATTAAGGATTTTAGATTTTGGATTAGAGATCAATCGCAAATCTAAAATCCGCGATGCCTTATTTCAGCGGGCATCGCTGTATGATTTTTTAAATTATTTTTGAATAGATATCATGTCTGTTGGGGCTGGTGACTGGTGACTGGTGACTGGTGACTGGTGATTGGTGATTGGGAAAGATGAATAAATAACCTAATGCCCATTACCAATTCCCAATTCCCAATTCCCAATTTGTCAATTTCAGAGATTTTTGGTACATAAAAGTTATGTTACCTCAATCCCTCATTGGACACCCAGCATAGTGAGTGCTAAACGTCTACCAGAAACTACCGCCCATGTCAGAATCACCCGCCAATCTTGGCAACATGGCTTTCTTGAAGGTGATGTCAGCGCCGGCGATTTTGAATGGCATTTTCAATGGCATTTTCGTCGGGGAGAACTATCTGTTAAACCTTCCCAGGGTCGCGCTTTAATTAAAGAACCTCTCGGCCGCTTTTTAGAAAAACAAGATTATCAACTAGAACCAGGGGGAGATTATGCTTTTACTATTCGCGCAGAATTGTAATTAGTCATTGGTCATTAGTCATTGGTCATTAGTCAGTTGTCAGTAGAACTGCTGGAAGTTAAGCGATTAAGATAGCGTTCAATTAACAGGATGGCTACAATGTCATCTATTGGTCGTGGTGGCTGTCGCAAACCTTTTGGTAAAAGTTTGGTGAGTCCGGTGGGTGGGAACATCTGCCAATAGCGATCGCGTGCTTCTAGAGTAGTATAACGCTCATCCACTAACACAATATTTACAGAGGGAATTAATTCCTGATTCAGTTGCTGTTTCCACTTTTTCGCGGTGGTTTGATCCCCCATGACAATTAAAGAAACAGGGTATTTTTGCCGGAGTGAAGAAATTTGTGCGATCGCCTCAACCGCAGGTACAACTTGATGAAAATACAACTGTCGATCCAATCCCATCACAGCTACACCACATTTATCTCGACCAGGATCAAAGCCTAAAATTGCAGGTTGTGTATTAGTCATTACTCATTAGTCATTAGTTATTGGGCATTGGGCATTGGTAAATTAAATAATAATTCCCTGTTCCCTATTCCCTACTGTCACCTGTCACCTGTCACCTGTCACCTATGTACTAAAAATAATTTGTCCATTGAAAAGTGCTACAAGTTTTATTCTCAATGGTCCTGCTGTATAGGTATTCTCAGCAGCTACAGATTTAATTTCTAGTGGTTGTTCAGATTGTTGCAATTGCGAGAAAAAGCGCAGAAAAGTTCCATCTACCTGCACTGTTTCCACAATACCAGCATTGCGGGCGCGAAATTGAGAAGCAGAAATCAGCAAGTCTAAACGTTGCCTTAATTGATATGATGTCATAGTTTTCATATCAGCAGAGGTTGTAGCTAGAACCTCACCTGCGGAGAATACCAGTTGATTTGGCATGGCATCAGCAAAAAATTCTATCTGTTTTTCTCCTCTGACATAATTACCCGCCGAAAAAATTCGCACTACATATTCTCTACCATCTTGAATTTTCTTGATCAGTTGTTCAACTCTCTCTTGGGTAACACGCAATAATTCTGCATTTCCCGGATTTGTTCCCGGTTCACTTAATTGGATATTGGCATTGCGGTTAGCTTCTTGCAAAATTTGGACTACTACTTCACCAGCAGCAGTAGGTTTATCGACACGAACTACACCAGCAGCCAAAACTTGCCCACGAACTAAGGCCAATTTACCCAAACGCAGGTCACGATAAGACTGGTAATATTTTTCTAGCCTTGCTACTTCCTGTTCTAAATATTGTTGCTGATTTTCTAATTCTTTGAGCCGAGCTTCTCTAGTAACAATTACTTGTTCTCGTTTTTTAATTTCTAAGTTGCGATTTTGAATAAGTTTATCTAAATTAGCGATTTTTTGATCTCGCTGTTTAATCATTTCTTGCCGATTAGCAAGTTCTAAATCCCGTTTTTCGATAGCTGTCTTAGCTTCGTCAATGGCTTTTTTAGCTTCAGCATACAGTCGCTGACGTTCTGCCCTCAACTCTTCCACTGCTGTCTGCAATGCTTGACGCTGTTTATAAAGGTTGTCTAGTTCATTGATAGCTTGTCTATACTGAATCACTACTTCACCCAGTCGGCTTTGAGTGCCTTGAAGTTGCGCTTGAGTTTTGGCTTGTTGGCTAATAGTGCGATTGAGTTGAGCTTGGGTGATCTGTTGTTTGGTATTTGCCGCTTTTAGAGACTGATTAATTTTTTGTAAATCTTGCTGTGCTTGAGCTTGTTCTTTCCTCGCTTGAATTAACTGATTTTCTACCTCAGTTTTTTGGGTTTCCGCAATTTTTAATTGTTCTCGCTTGTTTCTTAGGTCTTTTTGAATATCCTCTAACTCAAAAACTCCTTTACGCAAACCTTCATCAGCAGCAAATAAAATTGCTAAAGTTGATGCCGATATTACACCACCCGTAAAAATCGTTACTAATACGGCTGTATTTTTAGGACGCAAATTAAATAAAGAGAGGCGTGCCTTGCCCACCTTAGTGCCAATGCGATCGCCCACAGTGGCAATCACGCCCCCCAGAATTAAAATTGCTGCTATCAGGATGTACCCGGTGGCCATCTTCAACTACCGCCAGAAATGCTTCCAGATACAGCCTACTACTTTCAACCGTGGTCTGTGGGGGAAAGAAGATTGGCAAAAGCAGAATTTAGTCAATTTTTAAATTTCCTCCGATTGCGGGTATTTTTTTCAAAACACAACTTCAATACAACTTGTACCAACTTTCCCCCCAACAGATTTTAAGTAAATTGCTTACTTAATGTGACAGGTTTATGCACAGTAATCTTTTTCTTGTGGATGGAGATCATTTTTTTCTCGCGTAAATCTCCAAGCAATCTGGTGACAGTAACGCGAGTAGAACCAATTGCTTCAGCGATCGCCTGATGGGATAGCTTCAAATCAATGGTAATGCCATCTGCACAGGGTACACCAAAATCCCGACAGAGAATTAACAAAAAACTGATCAACCGAGAACCCATATCTCGGTGAGCAAGGGTTTCAATCATCATCTCTGTTTGCAGAATCCGCGAAGATAGTCCCCGCAGCATTAACATTGATAATTCTGGATTTTCCTTGAGTGCTTGCTCTACTTGTTCAATTGGGGCAGAAAGTAATTCTACCGCCGTAAAGGCAACTGCATGATAGAACCTATCTGACTTATTACCCGTTAGCAATGACAACACGCCAAAAACACTATTTTCCCGTAGCAATGCTACCGTTATTTCTTCTCCTGCTTCATATACCCTGGAAAGTTTCACAGCACCCTTGAGAAGAAAATAAACTCGTTCGGCGGGATCGCCGGGAAAAAAGATCGTTTTGTTGCGTTCAAACGTCTCCACAACTGGCGGAAATGCTCCAGTTGCCATCTGACGAAAAACATTTGCTAGGGCTTTATCTTGTGTCACGATCATCTCCCTTCCCCTACCCAATGCCGGAAAAACAAAAACTGATTACCTAAGAATACACCTGAAAATTCAATAAAGCACCGTCAACCTTTCTGTTTTTTCCTATACTCAAATTTCTCATTTTATCTTTATTTGTTGATCATGATACCCAATTTTTGTTATTTTTAGCCCATAATTGTTGATCAGTCGTTTATCAAACTGAACTAAAGAGGTTTTTTTGCAGAAAAATTTGCAATATCTTTATAAGTTCTTAAACAATTACAGCAGGAATCAGGAATCAGTCGTAGGGGCAACCCCCTGTGGTTGCCCTCTTGAGTCAGGAGTAAAAATCTCTTTCTGTCTATGTTTCAAGCTAGATGCTGTGCCTCATTGATCTGCAATCTGCTTTATCGTAAATTTTTGGACTGCAATACCCAAACGAATGATATTTTTGAAAATCCCCTACCTAACTCAGTAAAAATAGGGTCAGATTCTAGTATGGTTATCTATACTCCTAATGATTGATCACATTGACTATTTCTATGCTGAATCTGTCCGGTAAAAATGCCTTAGTCACGGGTATTGCCAATAATCGCTCCATTGCCTGGGGTATTGCTCAACAACTACACCAAGCTGGTGCTAACCTGGGCATTACCTATTTGCCAGATGAAAAAGGTAAATTTGAGAAAAAAGTCGCAGAATTAGTAGAACCTCTCCAACCTAGCTTATTTCTTCCCTGTAACGTTGAAAACGAGGAACAAATTCAAGCCACTTTTGAAACTGTCCGTGATCAATGGGGTAAATTAGACATCCTCATTCACTGTCTGGCTTTTGCTAACAAAGAAGATTTAGGCGGAGATTTTAGCAAAACCTCCCGTTCCGGTTTTAATAAAGCTTTGGAAGTTAGCACTTATTCACTGATTCAGTTAAGCGGTGCTGCCAAACCTTTGATGACTGAAGGTGGTAGTATTGTTACTCTTTCCTATTTAGGTGCTGTGCGAGCTATCCCTAACTATAACATCATGGGTGTAGCCAAAGCTGGATTAGAAGCCAGTGTTCGTTACTTAGCAGCAGAACTAGGCTCCCAAAACATTCGCGTTAACGGTATTTCCGCAGGTCCTATCCGCACTTTGGCATCTTCAGCAGTAGGCGGCATTTTAGATATGATTCATCATGTTGAGGCAATCGCACCCCTGCGTCGCACTGTCACACAATTAGAAGTAGGTAATACAGCCGCTTTTTTATGTAGTGATTTATCCAGCGGCATCACTGGTCAAATCCTGTATGTAGATGCAGGATATGAAATGATGGGAATGTAATAGGTGATTGGTGATTGGTGATTGGTGATTGGTGATTGGGGAAGATTGATAACCCAATGCCCCATGCCCAATGCCCCATGCCCCATGCCCCATGCCCAATAACTAATGACTAATGACTAATGACTAATGACTAATGAATACTAACCGCATTGCTACAGTTAAACGTACTACTGGGGAAACTGATGTCCAAGTAACCATTAATATTGATGGTACAGGCATCTGCAACGCTAATACTGGCATTCCTTTTTTAGATCACATGATCCATCAAATCGCCTCTCATGGTTTATTTGATTTGGATATTCAAGCTAAAGGTGACTGGGAAATTGATGATCACCACACTAATGAAGATGTGGGGATTACTTTGGGTCAAGCTTTACATCAAGCACTAGGTAATAAAAAGGGCATTGTCCGCTTTGGTAATTTCCTTGCACCCCTTGATGAAGCTTTGATTCAGGTAGCTTTAGACTTTTCTGGCAGACCTCATCTCAGTTATGGTCTAAATATTCCTACTCAAAGAGTGGGAACTTATGACACCCAACTGGTGCGGGAATTTTTTGTGGCGTTGGTGAATCACAGTCAAATGACCTTACATATTCGCCAACTTGATGGTATTAATTCCCATCATATTATTGAAGCAACTTTTAAAGCCTTTGCGAGAGCGATGCGGATGGCAGTAGAAATTGATCCTCGTCGTGCTGAGACTATTCCTAGTTCCAAAGGTGTGTTATAAATTACTACTGGTAGTGTAAGAAGGTAGTGTAAGAAAGCTATTCTCTTGGCGATAATTGATACTACAATATAGTCATGTATCGTGCTAATTTTTAACTTGTAATCAATCGCACCCAGTCGCTAATTGGTAATTGAAACACGATGAATTCTGTTGCAGACACATCCGCTCCTCAACTGAATCCTGTAGATCAGCCTCCAGTAGTTCTGACTTCTGAGTTGCGAAAAGTTTATCGCACGGGTTTTTGGCTGAATCAAAAAGTCGTATCTTTGAAAAGTTGTTCTTTACAAGTTTACCCAGGGGAAACCTTTGGGTTATTGGGACCTAATGGTGCGGGTAAAACCACTCTGTTAAAACTTTTATTGGGAATTATCCGCCCTTCTGCTGGCAGGGGATTATTATTAGGTAAGCCACTTGGCGATCGCTCGGTGAAACAGCGTATTGGTTACTTACCAGAAAATCCCTATTTATACGACTATCTCACCGGCTGGGAATTTTTGGAATTAGCTGCTGGTTTATTCCAAATACCTCAAAAGCTTCAACGTCAACGCATTCCCGAACTGTTAGAATTAGTCGGTTTGTCACAAACTGATGCTCGTAAAAAGCTAATGCGACGTTATTCTAAAGGAATGCTTCAACGAGTTGGTATGGCTCAGGCATTAATTAATGATCCAAAATTGGTATTTTTAGATGAGCCAATGTCTGGACTTGATCCCTTGGGACGTTACCAAATGCGAGAAATCATTCTCTCACTCAAAAAAGCTGGAAAGACAATATTTTTCAACAGTCATGTTTTGAGTGAAGTAGAACAAATTTGCGATCGCATTGCTATCCTGGCCAAAGGAGAATTAATTTGTGCTGGTTCTCTCAATGAACTTTTAGGTACAGAGAATACATATCATGTTAAAGGTCAAGGAGGCGATACAGAAGTTCTGAATAAAAGAATACTTGATTTGCAATTTGAACCTGATGGTACTTGGCACGGTATTTTACAAGAAGATTACTATGATTTTCTAGCCAGTCTCCGATTAATGGGTGGCAAAATTATGACTATGAACTTAACTCGTCAATCTTTAGAAGAGTTCTTTATCCAACAGATCCAAAGACAAAATCAGTAATAATTCAGGATTCAGTACATACGTTCCATGTGAACGTCTGTAAAAGATTCAAGAGCTTCTTCTGTTTCCTAAATGCTTATCCCTACATTGTGTAAAAACTTGCTTTTATAACTGAAAAGTAACTTAAATCATGTAGGGCTAATTACTGGTAATAACTTGTAATAAAATTTCTTCTATTCCCTAAACCCTATAAAATAGGATTCTTTACTATTGACGAATTAGAAAAAACTTGCTGTAATCGTTAACAATTAGATAATCTGTCCGAGTTTTAATTTAAATTAAGTTAACTAAAAATTCAGAATACAGGATCAGATTATATCCTGAAAACCATAGTTAATTAGGAAAATAAGGATGATAGGGAACTTGAATAATTAACTATAGTCAACGTTAAAAATGTTTAGAAATTTACAGATGGTAGTCTCAAATTCTCCAGTAAATATGCTTAATATACATTTGTGGAAATTTTTAACCCATTCAACTACAACTGTAGTTTTGTTAACGAGTGTCAATCTTGCTTTACCATCCGTCAGCCTAGCGCAACAAAGAACAGTATCACAAGCCTCCAGCATATCTACAGACTACTTATTAGGTGGAGGCGATCGCATTCGTGTCAACATATTTGAAGTACCTGAATATACGGGTGAATATCAAGTACCCCCTGGTGGTTCAATTAACCTACCTCTAATTGGTAGTATATCCGTTCTCGGATTAACAACGGAACAGGCAGCAGACGAAATAGCCAAAAGATATGCTCGCTTTCTCAAACGTCCGCTAATTTCGGTGAATTTATTATCACCTCGTCCCATTAACATTTTTGTAGCTGGAGAGGTAACACGACCAGGAGCTTACACTCTCAGTTTACAGGGCAGCGGCGGCGATAATCCCGGTTTACAATATCCCACAATATTAGCAGCACTTAGCACAGCCCAAGGAGTAACATTAGCAGCAGATGTGACTAAAGTACAATTACGCCGTAAAATTGGACGTTCCCAAGAACAGGTTATTGCTCTCAACCTCAAAGAAATCACCCAAACAGGCAGAATACCCCAAGATATCACCTTACGGGATGGAGACACCATAGTTGTACCCACCGCCACAGATTTCAACGTTGCTGAAGCTCGGAATTTATTTGCAGCCAATTATGCGGCTAGTCAAACTGCACCCCGCACAGTAGCTATTACAGGTCAAGTGTACCGTCCTGGTTCTTATTTAGTAACACCAGGTGGTGGTGGAAATGATGGTGGAGCGCCAGGAACAGGCTTACCAACTGTCATGCGAGCAATTCAACTAGCTGGAGGAATTACATCACAAGCGGATGTGCGGAGTATTAAAATCCGCCGTCCTACTAGAATTGGCTCAGAACAAACATTAAATCTCAATCTCTGGGAATTATTGCAAACTGGGGATTTGAATCAAGATGTGGTGTTGCAAGATGGAGATACAATTGTTGTTCCCACAGCTTCGGCAATTAATCCAGCGGAAGCAACACAATTAGCTACTACTACTTTATCACCTGCAACTATTCAAGTAGGGGTAGTCGGAGAAGTGAAAAAACCTGGATTAACTAATTTACAGCCTAATAGCTCTTTAAATCAGGCTTTACTAGCTGCTGGTGGCTTTAATGATGCTAGAGCGAGTAGTGGTGCTGTAGATTTAATTCGCCTCAATCCCAATGGTACTGTTACTAAACGGGTAGTAAAAATAGATTTCTCAAAAGGCATTAACGAGGACACCAATCCCATACTTCGCAACAATGATGTTGTGGTAGTCAACCGTTCTGGTGTTGCCAAGGCTGGTGATACAGTAGGTACTGTAGCAGGTCCTTTGGGTCTTATCTTTAATGTTCTCAGGTTTTTTGGATTCTAAAATACTGTTCACAATCAAAGTCATACTTTTTGGTGAAGAGCTTGTCCTAAGTTGACAATTTCATAGACAAAACTATACTTATATTGACAAAAATCAATATATTTTCCGGAAAAAATCAACTACTTGATATATAATACGGTGATATCAAGTATTGAATTGAGACTATTGCCGACGCGAAAACCAAGCAATGATGGTGGTAGTCTTTTTCAGAAACTTAATTGGAACACAATCGCGTTGGGCTACAGCGTGAAAGTCTACAGAGGGATAACCGCTCCCATGCTCCCGTTGAAGTAGAAAGTAAAGTCTAGCTTTGTCTAGGTTTTATATAGCAGGGAAAGGGTTAACAGAAGTTAGTAAAACAGGAACTAGCTGTTAGCCCCAAATCAAACCTGCAAATTTTCATCTAAAATTGGTAAGATAGCCCTAGAGAAAGAACAGGGTAAATATTCAACCAGTCCAAATCGTCTTCCAATTGTTTCCTTTCTGCCTCTATCTGATCTGCTGGAATATAACCAGGTGCTGTTAACTCTACTTTTGGTGAACCAGCAAACATCACACCCAAATTAGCGGAGAAACCCCAGCGGTTACCAGGTTTAACAGCATTACCCCAACCAATACCTAGATATGGTGCTACGCTATTGGGTAGGGAAATCTTGGCTTTCACTGTGTCACCAGGATTGATGGGATAGTCGATTCCATTTATGTTAATTGTACCACCATTGGTGGCTTTACCAGTTCCTTCGATATTATTGTCTTGAAACATTAGCCCTCCAGTCAAACGAAAACCGGACTTTTGCCAAGGATGGTAGTCAACTAAAGTAGAAACATTGAATAAGTTAAATTTAGCATCATAACTGATATCAGATTCTTCAATATCTGCGCTGATACCTAAACCACTAATGCCAAGTTTAGCATTGATATTAGGTGTTATGGATTTGGTGACTGTTGCACCAACACCTAGTGTACTAATTTCAGGGGTGATTGCCCAACCGCTGGTTTTTGCAGGAGTTTTACTAGTTTCCTCAGTAGGTTTAGCTTCTTGTGACGGTTGTGTTGATGGATCAGGACGATTAGCGCAGCGAGAATTTAAAGGATAATCTTTGCAGAACTTGTCTAAATCTAGAGGTCTTTTGGCAAGTAAATCTACAGCATCGTAAGAAAAAGTACCAGGTTGAGGACGAGTCTCACTTGTTTCTGGTGTTATTGATGTAGCAATCACGTCATTTGTAACTGCTGGCTGAGTTGTTGATTCTGCAATCACTTCTTCAGCCATCACTACCTGATTTATTGATGTACCCATCACTAAACTGGCTGTTACTGTCAGTACAGATGTGCCAAAACCTAACTTATTCATGATTTCACTACTCACAGAATTTATTTGTAACAGTGTATATTATCAGCAATGTATACTACTTATCAAGCACAGCATAAAAGACGTAATAAATTTTAATGTAAATTTTAATGTGTATAATTTTCAAACAGACGAAAAAAAGCTCTCGCTTGACAGCAAGAGCAAGAAAATTAATTGATTGTCAGTGATGAAAGAAAACTAGAAAAACCTAGTCAAGATCCTTCATGTAGTAAGCTGGTTCGTTCTCACGGTCAATACCTCTCTCAAAACCACCAGCAGCAGCACGAGCGCGTCCTGCGTGCCACAAGTGACCGATGAGGAAGAAGAAACCTAATACGAAGTGAGAAGTAGCCAACCATGCACGAGGAGATACATAGTTGAAGGAGTTGATTTCAGTAGCCACACCACCCACAGAGTTCAAAGAACCCAGAGGAGCGTGTGTCATGTATTCAGCAGCACGGCGAGCTTGCCAAGGCTGAATATCGTTCTTGATTTTTTCTAAGTCAAGACCGTTAGGACCACGGAGAGGCTCTAACCAAGGACCACGGAAATCCCAGAAGCGCATGGTTTCACCACCGAAGATGATTTCACCGGTAGGAGAACGCATCAAATATTTACCAAGACCAGTAGGACCTTGAGCAGAACCAACGTTAGCACCTAAGCGTTGGTCACGAATCAAGAAGGTTAAAGCTTGTGCTTGAGAAGCTTCAGGACCAGTAGGACCAAAGAATTCGCTGGGGTAAACGGTGTTGTTATACCAAACCATGACGGAAGCGATAAAGCCCATCATGGACAAAGCACCCAAGCTGTAGGACAGATAAGCTTCACCAGACCAGATGAAAGCACGACGCGCCCAAGCAAAAGGCTTGGTGAAGATGTGCCAAATACCACCGGAAATACAAATTAAAGCAATCCAGATGTGACCGCCGATAACATCTTCCATGTTATCAACGCTGATAATCCAGCCTTCGCCACCAAAGGGAGCTTTAATGAGATAACCAAAGATGATAGCAGGGTTGAGGGTGGGGTTAGTGATTACACGCACGTCACCACCACCGGGAGCCCAGGTGTCATAGACACCACCGAAGAACATAGCCTTCAGTACCAACAGCAACGCACCGCATCCTAAGATGATCAGGTGGAAGCCGATGATGTTGGTCATCTTGTTCTTGTCTTTCCAGTCATAACCAAAGAAAGAAGAATATTCTTCTAAGGTTTCAGGACCACGTACAGCGTGGTAGATACCGCCAAAACCGAGAACAGCGGAAGAAATTAGGTGCAGTACACCTACAACAAAGTAGGGGAAAGTGTCGATAACTTCACCACCAGCACCAACGCCCCAACCTAATGTGGCAACGTGAGGGAGAAGAATTAAGCCCTGTTCATACATGGGCTTTTCTGGGATAAAGTGAGCAACTTCAAATAATGTCATTGCTCCAGCCCAGAATACAATCAAACCAGCGTGAGCAACGTGAGCGCCCAGCAGTTTACCAGATAGGTTGATTAAACGAGCGTTACCAGACCACCAAGCAAAACCGCTTGATTCTTGGTCACGGCCACCGGCTATAACTGATCTATTAGAGAGCGTTACCACGTGGTAGTACCTCCTCTGGGAATACGAACTGTTCGTGGGGTTGGTCTTGAGGAGCCATCCAAGCGCGGATACCCTCGTTCAACAAAATGTTTTTGGTATAGAAGGTTTCAAATTCTGGGTCTTCTGCTGCCCGTAATTCTTGGGAAACGAAGTCAT
>NZ_JADEXH010000071.1:0-18072 GCF_015207205.1 Sphaerospermopsis sp. LEGE 08334
CACCCTGTCCCCTGCGATACTTTCCATTTTTTATCAGAAGTTCCAAATAGACAGAAAAATTTGTGACAACTTTGATACAAAAATGTTAAGAATAGTTACAGCATCAGTAATACAAGGAAACAATTCTTATGGTTGATTTACATGACAGAAAACCACCTCATCAGGTAGTGATCGTTGGTGGTGGCTTTGGTGGACTATATGCGGCTAAAGCACTAGCTAAAGCTAACGTCAACGTGACGCTGATAGATAAACGGAATTTTCACCTGTTTCAACCTTTGTTGTACCAAGTAGCTACTGGTGCTTTGTCTCCAGCAGATATTTCTTCTCCCTTGCGTTCTGTTCTCAGCAAAAGCAAAAATACTACTGTTTTGCTTGGTGAAGTGAATGATATTGACACCACAGAACAACAGGTGATGGTAAGTGGTGAAGCCGTGCCTTATGATACTTTGATTGTCGCTACTGGCGCGAAGCACTCTTATTTTGGTAAGGATAACTGGGAAGAGTTTGCACCGGGTTTGAAGACTGTAGAAGATGCTATTGAAATGCGTCGGCGAATTTTTATGGCGTTTGAAGCGGCGGAAAAAGAAACTGATCCTGCTAAACGTCGGGCTTTGTTAACTTTTGTAATTGTGGGTGGTGGTCCAACTGGGGTAGAATTAGCGGGGGCGATCGCCGAATTAGCAACCCAAACCCTCAAAGAAGACTTCCGCAACATCGACACCTCAGAAACTAAGGTTTTATTGCTAGAAGGTTTAGACAGAGTTCTCCCTCCCTTCGCACCAGAATTATCCCAAGAAGCGCAAGCATCTTTAGAGGCTTTGGGTGTAGATGTGCAAACCAAAACCCTGGTAACTAATATTGAAAATGATATTGTTACGATTAAGCAAGGTGACGAAGTAAAAACTATTGCTTCCAAAACCGTATTGTGGGCGGCTGGTGTCAAAGCCTCAGCAATGGGTAAAGTGTTAATGGACAAGACTGGGGCAGAATGCGATCGCGCTGGGCGTGTGATAGTTGAACCAGACCTCAGTATTAAAGGACACCCTAATATTTTTGTAGTGGGAGACTTAGCCCATTTTGCCCATCAAAACGGAAAACCCTTACCTGGAGTTGCGCCAGTAGCCATGCAAGAAGGGGAATATGTAGCCAAGCTCATACAAAAACGCATCAAAGGTGAAACCCTACCCCAATTTAACTATGTGGATAGAGGCAGTTTAGCAATGATTGGGCAACACGCCGCCGTTGTGGACTTAGGGTTTATAAAACTTAAAGGTTTCCTAGCTTGGTTTTTCTGGTTATTTATTCACATCTATTTCTTGATTGAATTTGATAACAAATTAGTAGTCATGATTCAATGGGTTTGGAATTATTTTACCCGCAATCGTGGCGCAAGATTAATTACAGGGAAAGATATGGTTAAACCTGTACCAGTGGAAAGTAATGGACATTATCAGCCGGTGAATACTAGACAACCATTGAATGTGTAGTTTTGTAGAGTGGGTTAATAACCCACCATTTTGATTTAAAATAGATGCAAACTCCCATTGGCTGAAAAAAGAATGCGGGCTTATTGTCATACGCCCGTATCTTTTGCTAATAATTAGACTGTAGTATCTAAATTCTGATATACTATAACCAGTAAGATTTTTTACGGTTTTACTTAACTTCTAACATGATAATTCCTCCATTATCAGTTGTAAATTATTTGTAAAAATCATGAAAATTTAATTGTGAATATCCAGGTAAAGTTCAAATTTGGAGATCGAAGACAGGTTGGAAGTTTGGAGACAAACTAGAATATATAATTTTCTGCAAAAATCAAATACAGCCCACATTTTTACCTCCTGTCTCCTCCTCCTATAGTAATCCGATATCAATCCTAAATCACTAAATCACTCTTTCATTCCCTCCATCAATGGGAATATTAGCAGCAGTTGTTTTCATAAATAAATTACCACACATTTCCGCTGCTAATTCGCCTACGTCATGGCTAGTGATTTCAACTTGCAGCAGATTATTAGTTTTATATTCTTCTACCGTTAAACCATAAGCAGCAGCACGAGAATTTAATACTTCTTCTGTCCAAATTCCCGTATCAAAAACTGCATTTGGATGTACAGAATTAATGCGAATTTTATCTTGACTCCATTCTAAAGCCGCAACTCTTGTTAATTGATTTAATGCAGCTTTAGAAGCCGAATATGCTGCTGCACCAACTCCAGGTGCATAGACATTTTTCGAGCCAATTATGACTACTCTACCGCCTTTAGGTGCTAATTTTAAATAGTAATGACTTTCTCGCATTAAAATTAAGTTAGCATCCAAATTGATATCCATTACCTTACGCCATTCCTGGGTTGATAAATCTTTAATATGACAACCACGAGGAAAGATGCCAGCATTCAGAATTAAGATGTCTAAACCGCCAAATTTACCAATAGCTGTTTCTAGGGCTTGAGTAATTGCATTTTCATCGGTTACATCACAGGTTATTCCTAAAAAATCAGGACGTTTATAAAGGGTTTCAATTTGAGAATTAATATCTAAACCAACAACCGCAGCACCTCTTTTTAGAAGAGATTCTACACAGGCTTTACCAATTCCAGAAGCTGCTCCTGTAACTAAGGCAATTTCTCCAGTAAAGGGGGGTTCTTTTCCTGATTTTTTTAATTTTGCTTGCTCTAAATCCCAATATTCTACTTGAAAAATATCTTTGCCTGATAAAGCTTGATATTGGTCTAAATTGGTGGCAGTTTCTATGATATCAATGGTGTGATCATAGATGTCGGCAACAATATTTGTTGATTTAATATCCTTACCAATTGTACATAGTCCTAATTCTGGATCAAGGATTACTCTGGGAATGGTATCTAATATGGTATGTTCAGGACTGGAATAGGTTTTAAAATAGTCTTGATAAGCTTGACTATAAGCTTCGATATCTTGACCAATTAAAGGTAAGCGTTTAGTACGAATCACATGATCTGGTGTAGCTGGACCTTGTTGAGAAATGACAGCAATATCTTTTCTGCTGGCAAAAGCAATATATTTAGACTCTCGATGACTGGATAAAATAACCGGAAAACCTGCTTTTGTTGATAGTTTATGACGTAATTTTGCTAATGTAGGAGCTAAAGATTTTTCTGCAAAAATACCACTGGGAGCAGGAACATAAGCTTGATTTTTCTGTAAATATTCTTCGGCTTCACTCACCAGTGAAATCATTCTTTCATAAGACTCTTGAGCAGTGTTGCCAAAGGAGAAAATACCATGATTCATCAAAACCATGCCGATGGTGTTTTCTCCTGCTTCTAGTGGGAATTTTTCACCACAAATTCTGGCTAAATCAAACCCTGGCATAATATAGGGAATTATGACAACTTGATCCCCATAAATTTCTTTGATTCTTTGGCAACCGTTGGGAGTATTGGTAATAGTGACAATGGCATCTGCATGGGTATGATCTACATATTTGTAGGGTAAGATAGCATGGAGAATTGTTTCCACTGAAGGAGAAGGTGCTGTAGCAATTGTCATTTGAGTTTTTAGCTCATTTACCATCTGAGGATCAGATAAAGCTGGCAGTTTAGCTAATTTTAATAAATGAGACATTCTCACGGGAGCAAAACCTTCTTTTTCGATGCTTGCTAAGTCCCAACCACTACCTTTTACATAAAGAATTTCTTCTATTTCTCCTACTAGGTTTTTTTCTTTGATTTTGACAGAAGTATTTCCTCCTCCATGTAAAACTAAAGCAGGATTTTTTCCTAAGAGACGAGATGTATATACTCGCAGTTCTAATTCTCCTTGATATTGGGCGGCTTCTTGCTCGTTCCAGAGATTTTTCATAATTGATTTTTGTTTGGCTATTTTTTCAGGGGAATTGATATTAATAAATCAATTAATATTATAATATTGTTATGGTAAGTTGTATAGAAAAATTTTCTTCTGGAATGATTCAAGTTCGGATGAAATTAGAAACTAATGGCTAATACTAATTCTCTATGAAGATGCGCTAAATTATATAACGAACCGCAAAGGACGCAAAGAACACAAAGAAAGAGGTTTGCAAATTTAGCGCAGTCTCATGAAGAAACGGTATAAAATATGAAACCTTTGTAAAGACGTTTTATGTAACGTCTCTACATCTATTACTGCCAAATGTCTAATACTAACTTAACCAGTAATAGTTCCCGTTAAGGGTGAACTCGCACTAGCATAGTTTTTAATTGGCATTCTTCCCGCTAAATAAGCTATGCGACCGGCTACGGTTGCTAAACCCATTGCATAAGCCATTGCAGGTGCATTTTCAGCTAGGGCGATCGCACTATTTATTAACAACGCATCTGCACCCAACTCCATCGCTTGTGCAGCTTCTGAAGGCGCACCAATACCCGCATCAACTACTACTGGCACTTTGGCATTTTCAATAATAATCTGAATATTGGCAGTAGTTTTCAACCCTTGTCCTGAACCAATAGGCGCAGCTAAAGGCATCACAGTGGCACAACCTAATTCTTCTAACCGTTTAGCCAACATGGGATCAGCATTAATATAAGGCAATACCGCAAAGCCTTCTTTTACCAACTGTTCTGCCGCTTGCAAAGTGCCAATGGGATCAGGTAATAAATATTTAGCGTCGGGTATAACTTCTAACTTGACAAAGTTATTATCTTCCTGTCCTAATAATTTCGCCATTTCCCGTCCTAACCTTGCTACCCGGATCGCTTCCTCGGCAGTTTGACAACCGGCAGTATTAGGCAACATCCAAATTTTACCCCAATCTAAAGCTTCTGCCAAACCTTCATGACCAGGGGCGTTAGTTTGTACCCTTCTCACAGCAACGGTAACAATTTGACAACCACTAGCGGCGACACTTTTCTGCATTTCTTCAATACTGCGATACTTTCCTGTTCCCGTCATCAAGCGAGATTGAAAGGTTTTACCAGCAATAACTAAACCTGAATCTTGTAAATTAAACTCCGCAGGTTGGAGAGATAAATTTTTACTATGTCCGTTAGTGAAATTAGCAGGATGGGTAAGCATGGATGTTGTAGTAGATGACTGAGTGGGAACGGGTGTATTTTGAAAGCGGGAATAATGGAAATGGGTTAAAAGTGGATCGGTTGTTTTTGATAAAATCACATCTGCAATTAAATTTGCTGTAACTGGTGCAAGCAAAATTCCATTGCGATAGTGACCAGTAGCCAAGGTTAAATTTTTACAATGACTTTCGCCTAAAATCGGTAATTCATCGGAGGTAGCAGGACGAAAACCCCACCACATTTCTTGAATGGGATAATCTGCTAATTGGGGAAAAAGACGGGTTGCAGCTTGAAGTAAACTTTGTATTCCTGCTGGTGTATTATCGGGAGTAAAACCGACATTTTCACTGGTAGCACCTAAAACAATAGAACGGTTACGACGGGGGACAATGTAAATATTTTCACCAAATAAAACCCTTGTTAAAGGTAATTCTTGTACAAATTCCGGTACTCGCAACCGCAACATTTGTCCTTTGCGGGGACTGACGGGTAAAGGTAATAATTGATTAGTCCAAGCACCAGCAGCTAAAAGATAATGGTCAGCCTTGAGAAAACCTATGTTAGTTTGAATACCGATAACTTGCCCTTGTTGTTGGGCGATCGCCTCAACCGTCACACCATCCTTAAATACTACACCCAAAGACTCAGCCGCAGTTCGCAGAACCTTAACCAAAGCCTGATTATCAACCTGGCCATTTTCAGGATACCACCAACCACCAACCACATCAGCACCTAAACCCGGTTGATATTCGTGAATAGCTGCTTTATCCAACCAGTAAGCTGGTGATTGGTGATTGGGAATAAATTCCTTTTTCTCCCCTGCCTCCTGATACACTGGGGCAAGGATACCACAAGGCCAATAACCTGTATTTAAACTTGTTAACTCTTCTAATTTACTAATCCAATCGGGATATAAAGAGAGCGATCGCCGACACAACTCAAGCATAGCAGCATCGGCGATATTTTCCGCATCAGGCGCTAACATTCCTGCGGCTGCATGGCTGGCTGCGACAGTAAAATCACGGCAAACGACAGTAACATTTGCACCCCGCAACTTTAACTCAACAGCGCAAGCCAACCCGATAATGCCACCACCAATAATTAAAACATCGTTAGTCATCAGTCAATAGTTATTAGTCATTAGTACATAACTAATAACCTATCAGGATTATTAATTGGTGATTGGTAATTGGTGATTGGTGATTGGTGATGGGGAAAAATAAAACTTCTAACCCATTACCCATTACCCATTACCACAAAGCGCGAATAGGTTGTTTATCTTGATCGATAGTACCTGAACTTGAGCTAGTATCTGTTGCAGAAGTAGAAGTAGAAGTATCAGTATCAGTATTATTTGAGCCTTGTATACTATCAGCAGAACCTGTAGGCGTAGTATTGGCATTACTTTGAGCTACACTGGTGCGGCGAGTATCATCAGAAAAATCATTTCTGTTAGTGTTAGTGTTAGTGTTGCTGGTTTCAGTGTTATTTCTGTTACCAGCGGTTGAATCATCTCTGCTGGCAGTGCTATTAACATTAATATTAGCTGGCAAAACACTAGACTCTCTTCTTCCTGGGGGAACATTAGCAGTTTGTTGTCCACCCATCGGAAAATTAATACCAAGTAACGTACCTAGTAAAATTGCCACGCCTCCAGCCATTAAAATTAAGGGAGTCCATCTACCCATCTTGTTTTGTCTCCTTTTTAACCTTCTGGTGTCCAAACTATCTCAGAACCTTGACCCCAAAAACCATCAAATTTTGTCACCTTCACATCACCTAAAACCTGAGTTTGACAAGCTAAACGCAAATCAGATGTAGGAGAATGGGGAGGAAGCGAATGCGCTAAGGCGCACGCTACGCTAACGCCGCGTTAGATCACGCCAATTTGCTGCTGACACTTCGCCTTCTACCTTAACCGCACAAGTACCACAACTGCCAATACCCCGACAGTTTATTATCTGAGAACCACCGTTATGGAAGTCAACACCATTTTTTAGCAGCACTTTTCTTAAATTGGCTTTGTTTTCACACTCAATTAATTTACCTTGAGCTAGAACTTTAGGCATATTTAAATTACCAAACTAAATTAAACGAGGGAACAGGGAATAGGGAATAGGGAATAGGAAAATACAAAAGTTACAATTTTCATTTCTCCTGCCTCCTGCCTTCTGACTCCTGACTCCTGACTCCTGACTCCTGAACTTATGAACAAAACTACCTCTCCTCAAATTTGGTTATATGACACTACTCTCCGTGATGGTACTCAACGGGAAGGTTTATCAGTGTCTATAGAAGATAAGTTACGCATTGCCCACAGACTAGATCAACTAGGTATACCATTTATTGAAGGTGGTTGGCCAGGGGCGAATCCTAAAGATGTCCAGTTTTTCTGGCAACTTCAAGACAACCCCCTCAAACAAGCGGAGATAGTTCCTTTCTGTTCCACCCGTCGTCCCCATACCCAAGTTAGTAATGAACCCATGTTACAAGCGATTTTGGCGGCTGGTACGCGCTGGGTGACAATTTTCGGGAAATCTTGGGATTTGCACGTTACAGAAGGACTCAAGACCAGTCTGGATGAAAATTTAGCCATGATCCGCGACACGATTGAGTATTTACGCTCTCAGGGACGGCGTGTAATTTATGATGCTGAACATTGGTTTGATGGTTATAAGCAAAATCCTGATTATGCTTTACAGACACTAACAACAGCCGCAAAAGCGGGGGCGGAATGGTTGGTTTTATGTGATACCAATGGCGGAACTTTACCCCATGAAGTTTCTCAAATTGTCTCAGTTGTCGTCAGGGAAATAGGAAATACAGAAAAAACTCTTACCCAATCACCAATTCCCCAAATAGGAATACATACTCATAATGATTCGGAAATGGCGGTTGCTAATGCTATAGCAGCAGTCATGGCAGGTGCAAAAATGGTACAAGGAACTATAAATGGTTATGGTGAACGCTGCGGTAATGCTAACCTGTGTTCTCTGATTCCTAATTTACAGCTAAAGCTTGGTTATAGTTGTATCAGTGAACACCAGCTACATCAACTTACAGAAACCAGTCGTTTTGTGAGTGAAGTTGTCAATCTCGCACCTGATGATCATGCACCCTATGTAGGACGTTCAGCTTTTGCTCATAAAGGTGGGATTCATGTTTCTGCGGTGGAACGTAATCCTTTAACTTATGAACATATTACACCTGAACAAGTAGGAAATCGTCGTCGCATTGTCATTTCTGAACAGTCTGGTTTAAGCAATGTTTTAGCTAAAGCTCGCACTTTGGGAATAGAATTAGATAAAAATGATCCCCAAACTAAACACATTCTCCAACGCATGAAAGACTTGGAAAGTGAAGGTTATCAATTTGAAGCTGCGGAAGCTAGTTTTGCTTTATTAATGTATACAGCTTTAGGACTAAGACAGGAGTTTTTTGAAGTTCAAGGTTTTCATGTTAATTGTGATTTAGTGGAAGGGAAAAAAAGCACAAATTCTTTAGCTACAATTAAAGTAGCTGTCAATGGTAAAAATATTCTGGAAGCAGCAGAAGGTAATGGTCCAGTTGCGGCTTTGGATGCAGCTTTGCGTAAGGCTTTGATCAATTTTTATCCGCAAATTGCTGAGTTTGAATTAACTGATTATAAGGTAAGAATCCTCAACGGAAATACAGGAACATCAGCAAAAACTCGCGCTTTGGTTGAGTCGGGAAATGGTCAAAAACGCTGGACAACTATCGGAGTTTCTGCTAATATTTTAGAAGCTTCTTATCAAGCTGTAGTTGAAGGTTTGGAATATGGATTATTGCTGCATTTCCAAGCAGAAAAATCATTGAAAATTTAGCATTGATCTAACTGTGATCAAATTGTCTGAATCAGGATATCCAGGATTTCAGGATTTACAGGATTTTTGATGATTTATAATTTGGCGATCGCTCTTTTTCCCACTGCATGAAATCTCACAATCCCCATTTACAGGATTTTTGTGATTTTTTTGTTTTCAGACTTGACAAGGCACAAATTTTTTTGTACACTCATGTTATGAGTGGAAATCTGTGGGCGCATATATAGTAAATTTTTCAACATTCAACATCTTGATTTTCAACCACATTCAAAAATCCCCAAAAACATTACATAAAATCTCATCCTGTACATCCTCAAATCCTGGACATCCTGATTCAGACAAAATCCCATTTTTTTTATTCCTTCAAGACTTGACAAGGCACAATTTTTTTTGTACACTCATGTTATGAGTGGAAATCTATGGGCGCATATATAGTAAAATTTTCAACCTTCAACATCTTGATTTTCAACCACATTCAAAAATCCCCAAAAACATTACATAAAATCTCATCCTGTACATCCTCAAATCCTGGACATCCTGATTCAGACAATTTTCAGGATCATCATTTTCTCACAGATTGAAAAACCTCATCACCAATTAATCAATCATAATCCTGTACATCCTTAAATCCTGGACATCCTGATTCAGACAAAATCCCATTTTTTTTATTCCTTCAAGACTTGACAAGGCAGAAAATTTACCGTACACTTATGTTATGAGTAGAAATCCGTGGGCGCATATATAGTAAATTCTTCAACCTTCAACATCGTAAAATTTCACCCACATTCAAAAAATCCCCAAAAGCAATACATAAAATCTCATCCTGTAAATCCTTAAATCCTGGACATCCTGATTCAGACAAAATCCTATTTTTTTATTCCTTATCATATAATCATTAATCAATTTTACTGCCAATCATCTCCACCAACCAACTGAGCGATATAATCATCCATAATTGCTGGTAACTCCTTAGCAGAATAAACATAAGTTAAAGACAACAATTTATTTGCAATAGCTAAAATCTCATCTTTATCTATAATTCCAGCAAGTTGCGAACGACTATATTTACCGTTCATTACCTCAAAACTAGCGTCAACTATCGCATCCTCAATTACTTCTTCCTCAATTAAATTAGTCCATTCATCTTCATTCATATAATAGGATTTTTTATGATCCTTCAAATTGATCTTTTTAATTTCTCTAATAGCATTACGAATAGAAGCAACCCAAGATGCAGTTAATCTCTGTTCAACTTGGTTTTTAATCAAATGAATCAATAAAATTTTTACATAAGATTGGATATTTCGCAGAATAGCTTGTTTACTCATTCCTTCCAATTCATCTACAATTTCCAAAGCTTCTGCATAACGTCCTTGTAAAATACTATTTCTGAGGTCTATTAATTCCTGAGTCATCGCTTCTAACCTCAAACCATCAAAAAACCAAAATCCTAATTTATCCTTTCATCTTACCAAATTCTCATCAAACTATCGAAAATACCAGGATGCAAATTCTTAAATCCTAGACATCCAAACTTAAACAATTCAAAACCTGTTATCTAAAACCTGTTATATATGGCGCGGATAGATTTCTAGATATAAGAAAAATATAGCAAAACTCAGAACAACTGTCAACCCCCTAGCTGAAATTACCAAAACTCGTTAAATTATTGACATCATTCTCAATAATATTGAGAAACTACCCACTCTTATTGATAGAAATCTTTTTTTTCCAAAATCCCATACAAATTACTTATACCTCTCTGCGACTCTGCGCCTCTGCGTGAGATAAAAAAACCAAGATAATAAAGTGAGGAAACCTCTACAGCCTAAATGCCCACAGCGACTTAAATAGATTTGTTAGACTGAATACACCAGGATATTTTCAGTCAAAACGCCAGCAGACGAGGCCCTTCATGCTTACAAATACCCTACTTCTTTCCAATCAACTCCCCAGCTTACAATATTCATCAACAACAGAACGCTTCGACGACACCTGGGAAGCGCCCCTGGCCACCCTTTTGGGACTAGGACGCGCTGCTGGTGCAGATTTTGTAGAATTTTTCTTAGAACGTCGTAACTACATTAGTTGTTTAGCAGAAGACGACACCATTACCAGCATCTCACCCAGTTTAGCCAGTGGTGCAGGAGTGAGAGTATTTCGCGGTAAAGCCGACTGTTACGTTAGCACCAATAACCTGACATTTGCTGGACTAAAAGCAGCCTTAGAAAAAGGTTTGTCTATCCTGGGATTACAACTACCCGGACCAAGTGCTTTCATCCCCGAAACCAACCTAGAATTATTGAGAGACTACGCTACCAAACGCGGTAAAGATGGCTGGCTCCCTTTGTGTAGTTCCATCCGCGAAATGGGAGAAATTCTCCTTGATGGTACAGCCCAACTCAACAAAAAAGCTACCCACGTTCAATCTCGCCGCGCTACCTACTTCCGTGACTGGCAAGAAGTATTAGTTGCTGCCAGTGATGGCACATTTGCCCGTGATATTCGCCTCACCCAGTCCGTCGGCTTTAATATTCTCTGCGCTGACGGTGCGAACCGTGCTTCCATCGGTGAACGTGCCGGAAACACCAGTGATCCCAACTTCCTGAAAACCTGGGATTATCAACAAGCTGCTGAACAAATTGCCGAATCAGCGGGTAAAATGCTATATGCAGATTACGTAGAATCAGGAAATTACCCCATTATTATGGCCAACCACTTTGGGGGAGTAATATTCCATGAAGCTTGTGGACATTTACTAGAAACTACCCAAATTGAACGCAAAACCACACCATTTGCTGATAAAAAAGGCGAAAAAATTGCCCATGAAAGTTTAACAGCTTGGGATGAAGGACGTTCTGACAATGCCTTCGGTACAATAGATATGGATGACGAAGGAATGCCCGCCCAAAGAACATTATTAATAGAAAAAGGTGTTCTCAAAAACTTCCTTGCTGATAGAACCGGTTCAGTGAGAACTGGACACCCCAGAACAGGCAGTGGTCGCCGTCAAAATTACACATTTGCTGCTGCAAGTCGCATGAGAAACACATATATTGATACCGGCGAATACAGCAACGAAGATTTATTTGCTTCCATTGATAAAGGTATTTACTGTAAAAAAATGGGAGGCGGAAGTGTAGGCGCAACCGGTCAATTTAACTTTAGTGTTGATGAAGCTTATTTAATAGAAAACGGCAAAATTACCAAACCATTAAAAGGTGCTACCCTCATCGGCGAAGCAAAAGAAATTATGAACAAAATTTCAATGTGTTCTAAAGATTTAGAACTAGCACCTGGTTTTTGTGGTTCTGTTAGTGGCAGCATTTACACCACAGTAGGACAACCTCACATTAAAGTTGATTCCATTACTGTTGGTGGACGATAAAAACAACAAATACAACACATCAAAATCATTGAGATGAAAACAGATAAACCATATAATCTGCGTTTATCTGCGTTCATCTGCGTTCAAAAATCTAAAATCTAAAATCCCATCATGTCTAACATTCAAGAAATCGCTAAATACGCCCAAGAAAACGCCCAAAAACTAGGCATTAAAAAATTTGACATTTACGGTTCAACAGTAGACGATACCAGCGTGCAAGTTGACCAGGGAGAACCCAAACAAGTGAAAGCTTCCAACCGTTCTGGTGTTACAGTTCGAGTTTGGAACGAAGAAAATACAATGGGTGTCACCAGTACCACAGATGTAGACCCCAAAGGCTTAGAATTAGCTTTACAAACAGCTTACGAAGCTAGTTTTTTTGGAGTGAAAGAAAACGTTCCTGATTTTAGTCCACAAGCAACAATTCCCATTGAATATACTCCTAAAGAAAAAGCACCTCAAGCACCTGTTTCTGAACTCATTGAAAAATTATTAGTAGCAGAAAAAGAACTTTTAGCTGCTCATCCTGCCATTACAGGAGTGCCTTATAATGGTTTAGCACAAAGAGATATTGACCGTTTTTATCTCAATAGTGATGGTGCTTTAAGAAAGGAATCTCATTCTTTTGCGTCAGTTTATCTGTATAGTAAAACCGAGGAAGAAGGGAAAAAACCCCGCAGTGCAGGAGCATATCGAGTTAAGGAAAATTTAGCTGATTTAGATATTGCTGGTTGTATTAAAGAAACCGCAGATAAAACTATCAGTCATTTGCATTATGAAAAAATCAAAACTGGTAAATACCAAGTTGTTTTTTCTGCTGAAGCTTTCTTGAGTTTATTGGGTGCATTTTCTAATTTATTTAATGCCCAAAATATTCTAGATAATCAAAGTTTATCCAAAGCTGAAGATATCGGTAAAGAAATTGCTTCACCTTTACTTTCAGTTTATGATGATGCCTTACATCCTGCTAATGTGGGTGCGGAAAGTTTTGATGGTGAAGGTACACCAACCCGTCAAGTAAAGTTAATAGAAAAAGGTGTTTTAACCAGCTTTTTACATAGTGCGGGAACTGCAAAACGGTTAAATGCCCAACCTACAGGTAATGCTAGTATTGGTGCAAAGGTGAGTGTTGGTCCCAATTTTTATCATGTTTTTGCCGCAGGTACACCAGAAAAAGAATTAAGTTTAGAAACAGCGGAAAATGTGATTTTAATTGATGATTTACAAGCTCTTCATGCAGGTGTTAAGGCTTTACAAGGTTCGTTTTCTTTGCCTTTTGATGGTTGGTTAGTGAATAAAGGTGAGAAAATTAGTATTGAGTCAGCAACGGTAGCTGGTGATTTTCTGGAGTTGCTGAAATCTATTGTTTATGTGGAGAAAGAAGCTGAATTAACACCTGGGGGAGTTTGTCCTAGAGTTTGGGTAAGTGAACTTTCTATTACTGGGGAGTAATATCTAGCAGGAGTCAGGAGTCAGGAGTTATTTATTTTGGATTTTGGATTTTGGATTTTGGATTGTTTTTGTTAACTCCAATCTAAAATCTAAAATCTAAAATCTAAAATTTTTTACCCAGTCCCCAGTCCCCAGTCACCTAATATTGAACTGTGCCATCAGGCATTACCGCTTCACGTAAATTTGCACCCATGAAATTGGCGCTACTCATTTCTGCTTTGAACAAATTTGCCTTATTTAAATTAGCGCATCTCAAGTCTGTTTTAGCCAGATAAGCATCAACTAAATCTGTTTCTGTAAGGTTAGCTTCACATAGGATAGCACGACTTAAATCTGCTCTACTGAGTCTAGCAAAACTCAGGTTAGCTCGATTCATTTTCGCTCTCGTTAGTTTAGCATCTGCCATCAATGCACCAGATAAATTAATATCTATAAGGTTGCTATCTATTAAATTTGAACGTTCTAGTCTAGAATTAATTAAGTTAGCGCCGGATAAATTAGCACCACTTAAATTAATATCACTCAAAGAGGCATTATATAAAATTGCTTCACTCAAGTTAGCACCACTGAGATTAACACCACGCAATGTTGCTTCACTCAAGTTAGCACCACTCAAATTCACTTTACTTAAGTCTGCACCAGTTAAATCAGCACCCCGTAAATCAGCTTTTTGTAAGTTAGTACCCCGGAGATTAGCAGGAGGATAACCTCTTTTTTCTTCTCGCAGATTAGCACCACGCATACACACACCTGTGAGGTTAGCACCACTGAGATTAGCTCCCCGCAAATCAGCATTCATTAAGTTAGCATCTAGCATATCTGCTAAGGTTAAATCGGCTATCTGTAAATCAGCACCTTGTAAACTTGCTCCATGTAAATCAGCATTTTGTAAGTTGGCGTTGACTAATCTTGCCTGATTTAAATTAGCACCACTGAGATTTGTATACATGAGGTTTGCTTTATCCAAGATTGACCGACTCAGATAGGTAAACACTAGCATAGCATGACTCAAGTTGGCTTTATTTAAGTTTACACCAATCAAGTCTGCACCAAATAAATTTACTCCTCTGAGTTGGGCTTCCACAAATTTAGTTTCTCCATCTGCATATCGCTTCAGAAGTTCATTAGCATCCATATTTTTCGCTTTTAGTTTTCAGAATATTTATTGGCAAATTTTTCCTAAATCAAAAATACTCAATCCAAAATTATGATTAATTTCTTTTGTGTATATTCATATTAGGAGGAGATATCAGTTGACAGGTATTATCTTGGTCATTTTCATCATAAAAGTAGTCGAGATCCTCATCAATATTAGTTGGGGCAGTATCATGATGAGTGTTAGCAATGGTTATAGTTTCTGGAGGTGAATAACTTTGCACAGGTTGATATTGATTCGTATTGTAGGAAATATCGCTATAAAAACCCTGCATAAATTGCATAATTGCTCCTGCTGCTTGAGTCTCTTCATACTCGTTTCCTAAAGAGATTACAGCATGATTGAGTTTAGATTCAAGTTCTGTGATAGTCGCACAAGAATCAAATAATTTCTCTAATAAATCATCAAGTCCTTCGGCTTTGAGTTTTAACCAGTCTTCTTCTAGAAAATGACTTTTATTATACAAAGCAAAGTATAAAACTAATTTCGCCCTGAGTGGGTTGGTATACTGCATAATATTTTGCCGTAAATCAAATTTATTGTATTCAATTTTGACTTGATAGTTGCTGAAGTTCTCTAAGATATTGGATGGTGTTGGCGGTTGAGATTGATTAAATATTATTCCTGTTAATTCTTCATTTATTACATATAATTTTTCGACTTCATTTAAAATTAAATTGGCGATTAGAGAGTATTCACGTGGTTTACTGAGAGTATTCACAATTTGATATAAACTATAATTCAGATGTTCTACTGTGGGATTGAAACTGCACAATTCCTGAATTAATTCTGTTAAGTTAAATCTTTCTAGTATATTTTGATCATTCTGCCAATCATGCTTACAAGCGCAGTATATTAATTTTTTAATTCGCAGGTAATTTTCATCTGTCTCTAAATTTTTGGCGACTTGATCAAGGGTAGAGTTAGTGATCATCAGTAAGACTCCAGCACAAGTATCATATAGTTATAAATTATAGCTGTGGTTTCCCCTATTGGGTAAAAAATTTGTCTATTTGTATAGTTTAATAAAAATTAAAATTCTGTGACAAAATATAACAAACCTCCTGACAGATAGGTGAAAGCTATTCGCATAGCATGGCAAAAGTTAGGTAGGTAATAATTAAGTTACAGTTACTAACCTGGAAATTCTCCTGCTTTGTTTTTAGGAGGTTTTATGAACAATGAACAGGAAATTATAGATATCCAAAATACGGATTGTTGTATTGTTGGTGGTGGACCTGCTGGGGTTATATTGTCTCTACTATTAGCCCGTCAGGGTATTGCAGTAGTGTTGTTGGAAGCACATCAGGATTTTGATCGAGATTTTCGGGGTGATACTATTCACCCATCGGTAATGCAGATCATGGAAGAGTTAAATTTGAGCGATCGCATTTTACAATTACCCCATACAAAAATGTCCCGTCTTAATGTACATACTGCGGACGCTACGGTTACTTTAGCCGATTTTAGTCATTTAAACACTCGCTATCCTTATATAGTCATGCTACCCCAGGTGCGATTTTTGAACTTTATCACCCAAGAAGCCGAACAGTACCCGAATTTTACCTTAATCCTGGGTGCAAATGTCCAAGAATTAATTACGGAAAATGGGGTAGTTCAAGGTGTACGTTATCGTGGTCAAGGTGGTTGGCATGAGGTCCGAGCTACACTAACAGTAGGTGCGGATGGTCGTTATTCCAAATTAAGACAATTAGGCGGTTTTGAGTCCGTAGAAACTTCCCCACCTATGGATGTCCTTTGGTTTCGTCTTCCCCGTCAACCAGAAGAATTTGCCGGCGGTATGGGTCGTTTCGGTGCTGGTAAAATTGTGGTGATGCTAGATCGGGGTGAGGAATGGCAGCTTGGTTATGTCATCCCCAAAGGTGGGTATCAAAAGTTGCGTGCTGCTGGTTTAGCAGCTTTAAAAAATTATCTCATTGAGGTAGTACCAGAATTAAATAATCGCATAGAAATTTTACAAGATTGGTCACAAATAGCTTTTCTCTCTGTTCAGTCCAGTCGGGTTAAACGCTGGTATCGTTCGGGTTTGTTACTGATCGGTGATGCAGCCCATATCATGTCCCCTGTGGGTGGCGTGGGTATCAACTATGCAATTCAGGATGCTGTTGTTACCGCAAATATATTGAGTAAACCTCTGAAAAACCATCATGTTGAAATTAGCGATTTAGCAAAAGTACAGCAGCATCGAGAATTACCTACAAGGATAATTCAAGCGTTTCAGAAGTTGATACAAAAGCGGATATTTGCCCCTATTCTCACTGAAAACCAAACTTTTCAACCACCTTTAATATTACGTCTACCGATTTTACGGTATCTTCCTGCCCGGTTAATTGCTTTGGGTGTTTTTCCTGTTCATGTTCAGATTTAACAATTTAATGGTATACTTGTACTATTGCAGAATTAAATGCTCGTTCCGGTCAGGTGGAGTGCGTGGACAACTATTGATGGTTGTTTAACGTTCTCCCTTGACTTTTGTTATGTGCTGTTTGACTGTTAAGCTAAATTGGGATAATTAATTTCCTAAAAATTGTCAAGAGTGATTTATTAGGGGGAAATACTATGAACAGTTGTATTTTAATGGCGGAAATTTATGATGCTCCCCAACTGCGACACACACCAGACGGGTTGGAAATAACAGAAATGATCGTTCATGTAGCGGGGTTGCGCCCAGATGATCCAACACATCCTTTGAAAGTGGTAAGTTGGGGTAACTTAGCAAAAGAAATCCATCAAAATTATCATCCAGGCGATCGCGTGATCATCGAAGGACGCTTAGGGATGAATACCTTTGAGCGTCCTGAAGGTTTTAAAGAAAAACGTGCTGAGTTGACAGTACAACGAATTCATGCTATGAGCCAAAGTGTACCAACGAATCAACCAGCAGCACAACGTCCCCTAGAAATTGTCAATCATCAACCAAGTAGACCTGCACAAACCCCAACTACAACATTTACAAATCCCACACCCCAACCAACCACCCCTGAACCAGTCTATCAACCTGTAAGTTCTCAACCTCCATCCTATCAACCCATGACAGAAGCAGAACCCGATCCAGACGACATTCCATTTTAGGTAATTGGTGATTGGTGATTGGTGATTGGTGATTGGGAAAAAAACAAATAACTTCCCCCTGCTCCCTGCTCCCTGCTCCCCTGCTTCTTACCC
>NZ_JADEXH010000072.1:0-17812 GCF_015207205.1 Sphaerospermopsis sp. LEGE 08334
CATTTCGTCTTGCTTACGAGTTAAAAATACCCTCAAACGAGCACCCATATCTCTATCACCTTGGTAGATGTCTTCTCCGTATTTACTTATCTTTACATAGTTTGGTTTTCTCACGCCGACTTACTTAGTCTGCTCATGGGATTAAGCTTATTCTTTTTCAGAGAGCCAAAGTTTCTCTGTATCCAGTAATAGGCAGAATAGGAGAGATTTGGCGGGAGAAGACTAACTAGATTTTGTATTTTTGCTTTTAATTTCCAGTTCATAATTAGGTTAGAATTGTATAAACTAATTAGTTAACTGAGGTAAGACTAGGTAAAAATTAAATTGTAAAAATTACATCTTTTGACTGAGTATTTCTACTATTTTATAGCTGGAGTTACCACTCCCATAAAGTTCTTGGGAATAATCAAATTCAGAGTTATGAATATGTTTTTCAGTATCTATAATCTTTTCAAAACTGGCTCCTGTTAATACATTAACACCACACTTTACTAATTCCACCCATTCGGTCTCCTCGCGTAAAGTAACACAGGGCTTACGGAAAAAATATGCTTCTTTTTGCACTCCACCGCTATCTGTAAAAACTCCCTGACAATGACTTAAGAAAGTAATCATATCAAAATAACCTACAGGTTCCAGAAATCGAATATGATGAAATTGTGTTTGTTCTAATATCTTGCGGGTTCGGGGATGCAAAGGGAGAACCACAGGAGTTGTTTGAGAAATCAAGTTTAAAGCTTGCAGAATATCATCAAGACGATCAGGGTTATCTGTATTTTCCGCTCTGTGAATCGTAGCTAGATAAAATTGACTCTTTAGTTCACTGATTAACTGGTTTGTGGCATCGGAGGCTTGGGCAATATTCCGGTAAAATAGAGCAGCATCATACATGACATCCCCCACATGACACACCCGGGTTGAACTACTGTCAACAATACCTTCCTGTGCTAAATTAGCAATGGCGGTGTGGGTGGGACAAAATAACCAATCAGAAAGATGATCAGTAAGAACTCGATTAATTTCTTCTGGCATTTGGCGATTGAAGGAACGTAACCCCGCTTCCACATGAGCTACAGGAATATGGAGTTTAGCCGCAGCCAATGCCCCAGCTAAGGTAGAGTTAGTGTCACCATATACAAGAACTACATCAGGGGTTTCCTTCAGCAGCACTTGCTCAATTTTTGAGAGCATGTGACCGGTCATTGCGCCGTGGGAACCGCCGCCAATTCCCAGATGATATTGCGGTGAGGGAATTTGCATTTCGGTGAAAAAGACATCAGACATATTAACGTCGTAATGTTGACCGGTATGCACTAGGATTTCTTGAATATGAGAGTCTGAATATTCCTCAATGGCACGGGAGACCGTTGCGGCTTTGATAAATTGAGGTCTAGCTCCCACAATGGTCAAAATTTTCATGGCTGTGTTGGTAAAAGCTCTTGGTAAAGTGATAGTAGTTTTTGGGCTTCCTGCTCCCAGTTATATTTAGTTTCCACTGCTTGGCTGCCATTTTTACCCATTTCCGCAGCAGCTTCGGGATGATTGATTAAATATTGGATAGCTTCGCTAATTTCTTGGGGATTGAGGGGATCAACACAAATCCCACAGTTATTACCTTCAATAATTTCCCGCCAGAGGGGAAAGTTAGAGGCAATGACTGGAATCCCGGCTGACATATACTCAAACATTTTATTAGGCTGTGCATCCACATGATTTGGTGCTGGACAAAAAAGAACTAAACCAGCTACTGAGCGAGATAAAACATCAGCAACCTCTTGCCTGTTTAGTTGGCCTAGTGCTCGAACATTTTGCCATCCAGTTAAAGACTCCGCCTTAACTTTTTCACCTGCATTGCTAAAGGTTCCCCCCAGTAGTAAGGTGGTATCTGTCATACCAATAGCTTGCACCATTTCCAAGATTCCTCGAATTTGGCAAATACCCCCCACGTAACAAACGCTTTTTTCCTTTTCCGGTGAAGACGATTCTGGTGTAACTAATTCTGTTAATATAGGGTAGTTATTGATGTCAATGGTTAAGGGATTTAACTTTAAAAATCGCTGCCGAATAAATGGTGTAGCGGTAACAATGGCATCGAACTTGGGGGCAGCAAAATTTTCCAGTTTTTCAAAGGCTAAAGCCGTAAGTTTACGAAATGGAGTAGGTATCCAATCTTTCGTAAGGATATCCCCTGGCACATCCTCATGAACATCATAAATAACTTTTTTACCTTGCAACTTGAGGAGTAACCCAACGGGAATTAATTCAGGATCGTGGAAATGATAAAGATCGGCATCGATTGATACAGCCAGATCATAAGTATCCCAAACAGTTTTGGTAAACCGTAATATACGGCTAGTTTTAAACTTCTTAACTCCCTGAAAATTAACTAAATTCTTAGCTTCATTAGGTGCATTGGGAGCAACCAAATAGGTAGTATATCCAGAAGCAGCTAAAGATGTACACTCTTTAAGGAAGATGCGAGTATCTTGCCAATAGTGGACAGAAGTCAAATGACAAACATTTCTATTTGAAGATTTAGAAAAAGTAGAGTTCATTGTAGAAGTTTTTTGATAATTCAATAACTAGCTGCTAATGTATGTTTGATACTTTCTGAGCCAAATTTCTAAAGATAATGGATTAAATATATCCCTATAAGCAACAGAATTGTTATTAATTTGGCAGTAATTGTTATATTTTTCTATTAATTTATTACGGTCAATAATCTGATGTTTAAAAATCAAACTATCCTCCTCAAAATAATTTAAAACTTCTGCTTTTAGGGATGATTTTAGCCATTGACTTTCAGGGTTAATAAAGCCTTGTTTATCTTTCCTCCACGCAATTTCTTGCGGCAAGAATGGAGAAATAGCTCTACGAAAAATATATTTAGTCCATCCGCTCCTTAATTTTAGTTCTATTGGTAAATTACTCAACATATCGACCAGTCGATAATCCAAAAAGGGAACTCTGATTTCTCTCGACCATGCCATAGACATTCTATCTTCATAGTGTAGTAAGGCAGGCACAGAAAATCTTTCTATATCAGAAACTTGCCTATCTACTACTGTCATTCCCATAGATAAACCTAATGGTTGACTAACAAAATCTTTCAGAGCAAAACCAGAAATATTTATTTCTTGACGATTGAAGAACAAGTTAGGTAAATATCTCTTCGCATCGGCAAAAGAGAACTGGTTAATAATAGTTTTGTTGGTGATGAATGCAGCTAATGTTTTGAACATCCTTACATATTGTTTTTCTCTCGCCAAATATTGTAGATAAAAGCCTGTGTATTTTCTGTATCCACATAGCAACTCATCTGCACCCTGTCCGCTTAAAATAACAGTGATTCCTAAGTTCTTTGCCTGCTCCATAAGCAAAAAATGAGCAACATTGGAAAATCCACCAATAGGTTGATCATTATGCCAGCAAGCTTTTTCTAAGAGTTCAAAAGCTCGACCAGGTTGCAAATCTAAAGTTACCTTATTAACTTCCTTGCCTAAATGACCCCCCATGATGTCAATAAAGTATGACTCATCAAATCGGGGATCATTGCTAACAGATGATAAGAGACTTAAGTTTACATCCTTACCCAAAATATTTTGGACTACTGCTGCAATTGCCGATGAATCAACTCCACCGGATAACAAAACCCCAACAGGAACATCACTTCTTAATCTTAGTCGAACAGCATCAAAGAAAAGTTCCCGCACTTTCTCGATGATTTCTGTTTCAGAATTAAATTTTACCTCTTGCCTTTTTATTGACCAGTACCGTTTTAAAGTTAGCTGCAGATTATCCTGTGATAAATCAAATACAGCATAAGTTCCTGGATCAATCTTATCAATTCCTTGAAAAAAACTCTGATTATTACTTTCCAGAAGAGATTGGAGTAAATATTCCCCCACGACTTGAAAATTAATCGCAAATCGACGGTTACTCACCTCTAAAATTGTCTTAACTTCTGATGCGAAGTATAAACATTTATCTACTATCGAATAATATAAAGGTTTAATACCTATTCTATCCCTACACAAAATCAATTTCTGAGTTTTCAGATTCAACCAGGCGAAAGACCACATCCCATTAAGTTTAGATATAGTAGTTTCTATTCCCCAGTGTTCCAAAGATGTTATTAACACCTCTGTGTCCGAATCACTATGGAAAGAGTAGCCTAGTGACTTTAGCTCTTGACGAATTTCTAAATAATTGTAGATTTCACCGTTGAAAACAATATAACTATTTTTACTATAGGAAACCATGGGCTGATTTCCCAATTCACTTAAATCTAAAATTGAAAGTCTTTGATGTCCTAATCCAATTTGCCAACTTTTAATTTCACAATGATACGTACCCTGATAATCAGGTCCACGATGATTTTGAATTAGTTCAGCCCTTACAAGCAACTCTCTAATATTTTTCGACTGAGAAATAACCCCAAAAATTCCACACATGATTATTTTAGCCCTGACCAGGTAGTGAATTATTATTGACAGTTTGATAATCTATCAGTTCCAACTGCTTTTCTGTAATTGTCCTTTTTGAGTATGGTAACTAGTATGAGACCTATCAGCAAACCATGAGTTAGTAACATTGTGGGTAAGTCCGCAGATGTAATCATCGTCAAGGCAGGTATCGCGAATATTGATATCACCAACGAATTACCAATTTTCTTGCCCACAGAGTTCAGGTAAGAAAAACATAAGCCCATCAAAATTGAATACAAATAAACACCAATTAGTCCAGCCTGAGCATAACCACTGCCAATCCAACCTGTATTGGCATGTGCTCCTTGAGCGTAATAGTAACCGATAAGTTTCGGTATAGATAAATCGTAGGGAGAAGTTAACATTCCCAGTGACAGTATAGAATCTGACCAGTAGTAATATTTATTGGTGTCCGAAAAAAAGTCAAAGTGAGCCCAGTTCAAATATGCAGGAACCATGATTGTCCTATGGATAAATGTGCTTGCGAACCAACCGGACAATATATTTTCGCCAGAAGCTTGTTGTAGTAATAGCAGGTCAACTCCACTCAACAATACTATTAATATTAATAATAAAACTAAGTAAGTAAAGAACCTTTGTCTTTGAGAGAAGAAATATATGAAGATGACAAGTAAAGGATAAAATAAAGGACCCTTGTGGGATGTAAGTCCGAAGATTAATATTGCACAAACCATTAAAGTGAATACCGCCTGCCAACGCTTATTTAGAAGTGCAATAGTAATTCCTGTCGGAATAATTATCTGCCCCAGGTTGGGAGACAAATAGCCGTATATGGCAGGCAAATTTCCTGCAGCTTCTCTCCTAAAATCATACACTTTAGTTAAATCAAAATTTAAATATCTACTGCCTCCCATCAGGAAAATAGAAGCGATGACTAGTACTGTCAAAAACAATAAATATGTTTGTATTTTTTGACGACTAATACTAGGTAATTTAAGCTTAGGAATAGGGATGTAAGTAGAAGCTGAGAGCAGGCAATGTGCTGATACTGTCACGAAAATAAAATCACTTTGAACGTCGGCTCCACAGAAAAGAGTTAGTGATGGAATAACAATAAACAATAAACTGAAGTGAAGAAATACAACAGAAGGTTTTTTCTGGGTGCCTGCAAAAAAGGTCAGAAGTGATAGGATGGATATAGATAAGGGTAGGTTGCTCAGGTTCAGACTATCTCTAAAACCCTGGTATCCATAGGTGACGACAAAATACCTGGAATAAACTCCTAGAAGACACGCAAAATATATTATGCACAATATTATGACTTTAAAAATCTCAGATTTGATTTTAATTTTGCTAGATACGGTTTCCATTTTTTCTGGTATTACAAATAAACAAGAGGTTATCTCAACTAAGCCACCGGGCTTTCCTTAGTCACCCTGTGATTTGTCTGACTAACACAGTAATTTTCAGCAGCTTGGGCGCGTCAGCTTACAGTATTATTGCCAATATAGCAGTATAATATGGAACACAAAAAGGATATATCAGGATTTTTTCGGTTGAAAACCTATAGCACTACGATATGATAGAAACAAATATATCAAATAATAAACGGAACCAAAAATAGCATAGTAGAAAATTGCATTATCCATGGAATCAGCGTAAGTAAAAACAAAAATTACGATTAAACAGTAAGTTACCTGGCTAAATAAGTTGATCAATTTACCTTGATCGGAAAAAAATAGGACATAACTGAGAGGGGAAGATATGAAGATGAAAAAGTATACAATTGCTAGTGTGGAGGCGTACTCACCTGCCATTCCTAATTCTTCTCCAAATAATAGCTGAAAGGCAGGATGTCCAAATAAATATAGCAATAAAAATGGTAACCACGATAATATGCTTAGATACTTCAGGGTCTTAACATAAATATATTTACAGTTACCTTGCTCACGAAAATCTCTGGCAGCTTGGTCTTTGAAAACGGTCAGCACTGAGTTTCCTAGTAGTCCAATAGGCACAGCCATAACCCGTAAAACAAGCGAGTACATTGCTACATGCACTGCACCGAACCTTGCGGAAATTGTAAAAATCGGTATCTGGCTGGCGACAAGATTGATTAGTTCAGCAGGTAAGGAAAACACTATAAATTTATAATTCTCAAGCAATGTATGTTTCAAAGTGGGAATAGAAATACTAGTACAAAGTTTAGTGAATGAAACATTGAGCCATTGCATTACCAATAAAGTAGATAGTCCTGATAACAATACGGTCGAATAAATTAGTCCTTTAATACCCAGTCCCAGCAGTCCAGTAACGAGTTGTCCCAATGCAACAGATCCCGCTAGGGTAAGTTTTGATTTATTCAATAATTTAAATTCTGACCTATAAATTATTACTGACTGTAAATTTTTTTGGAGTGACATGATAAAGGAATAGGTGGCGAAACTTGCTGCATAATCCTTTATCACATCACTAACCACGGAATACCCCGTTATTTTAACTACTGAGATGATAACAAAAGTTAGTAATGCCACAATAGAGCTAATAAAAAAGCTTAATTTTAGCATATCAGTAATATCATCATATTTGTCTGCTAAAAAAATAGCTTTATCAAGACTAGCACTAGCTAACAATATAGGTATTGAAGAAGCAGCAAACCATAAAAAAAAGTTACCTAAATCCGTAGTATTTACAATCCGAGTCAGTAATACTAAAGATACCATAGGTATAGATTGCGCTATTACAGTACCACTTATAACCGTATATACACTATACCAGAAGGGAGAAAACTTGAAAAACATAAACGTTACCCCCTCAATCTCTCGGAGATATTGTTTAATGTATTATCCAAAGATGTTTGATTATGATGATTTTGGACTCTGTTTGATATCACAAATAAAAGGCGATCGCCCATAAACATTTTGAACCTGCGTTTGAGATTATAAACTCATATTTCACGGCAATGAGACCATCGGAATCATCTGAGATACAAGTGTCACCATTAATACTGTGATGGTATTGCTTAGGAAAGGTGATAACTTTAGTCTCATCTAAACAATTGAAAATACTAGGGCATATATAATGTCGCACAAGCAAGCTTATTTATTAGTTTCAATGGATTTTCACGTCCTTTAACTGTGTAGGTTGGAAGCTTTGAAAGTATATTTTTTGATATTCTTTCTGGATAAAATGATGCTAAATTACAATAGACTTTACTAATGGACGGATCCGGTAGATAAGACCACCAGCCCAACAGCATCGTTCCAGATAACTCCCAACTACCGTAGCCTCTCCAAGTAGGATCTGTATCGTTATGATAATCATAACGATATACTCCATTTTGACCATCCATAAAGTTCTTTGTTCGGTAATAGGGTACTTGCCTGGTAGACGGAACTAACACTAGCTCAGTAAACTGTTCGGCCAATCCTTCTCTTAATTTCCTTATGTATTCTGCGCGCTGTTTTTGCTTTCGAGATTGAAATCCGCGCTGAAAGGAAATTAGCCACACTGGTCAACGATAGGCTTTATACCTTATCCCTTATGAAACAAGCTGTTTTGTCACCTGGTAAGCAAAATTACTAATTTTAATTTTTTGTTTTAGCAACAATGGTATCTACTACCTGTAGCTGTTCGCTTTTAGTTATCTCTGTCCAAATTGGCAGACTTAAAGCCTCTGCTGCTAACATCTCACTAACTGGATTTATGGGATATTGCCCTTGATAAATAGGAAGTTGATCCTGAGGAATAGGATAATAAACCATCGAACCAATACCCTTAGATGCCAGATATTCCTTTATTGAATCTCTTTTGCCATTCAGCACCCTGATAGTATATTGATGAAACACATGACCATCGCTAATCATAGGTGTGACAATATCAGGAATATTAGCCAAGAGATCATTATAGACTTGAGCGACTCTTCTTCTCCCCTGATTCCATTGGTCAATATACTGTAACTTCACCCGTAAAATCGCCGCTTGCAGGGTATCTAACCGGGAATTATAGCCCAATATCTCATTGTGATATTTCTTTTTTGCCCCATGTACTCGCAACATCCGGGCTAGTTCTGCCACTTGGTCATCATTTGTGACTACCATACCCCCATCCCCATAACAGCCCAAATTCTTAGAAGGGAAAAAGGAATAAGCACCTACATCACCAATAGTTCCCGTTAACTTACCTTGAATAGCATCCCTAGTACTTTCTTGACAATCCCCCTCACACCCAGGACATCCACCATAATACCTAGAGCCAAAGGACTGAGCGCAATCTTCAATTACCTTTAACCCATACTCCTGGGCAATATCCATAATTTGCCCCATCGCAGCGGGATTACCATAGAGATGCACAGGCATAATCGCCTTGGTATTAGGTGTGATATGCTTCCTAATAGCTTCTGGGTCAATGTTAAAACTTTGGGGGTCAATATCAGCAAAAATTGGCTTTGCACCCACATTACTAATAGATTCTGCCGTAGCAAAAAAAGAAAAGGGGGTAGTAATTACCTCATCCCCCACTCCAATACCCAGAGCGCGTAAACCAATCACCAAGGCATCTGTGCCGGAGTTAACAGCAACTGTATGTTTTACCCCTAAATACTCTGCCACCTCCTGCTCAAACAGCTTGACATCAGGACCCATAATAAATTGACCAGACTCCAAGACTCGATTCATCGCTGCTTGTACTTGGTCTTTAATTTGCTCGTACTGAGGTTTGAGGTCAAGAACAGGAATTTTCATGGTTTGGTAAATAAATTAGTAAATAAAATTGTTGAATGGGATATAGAAAGGGACTGGGCAATTAATTCGCCGACAACTTGATGACCTGATTTGCCGACAATTGCTGATACTTGACCTCTGTAGAATCTACAGCATAGCCATCTGCATCAAACTCCAATACATCCCCATAGGCGCTCATCCAACCGATGATTCTGGCTGGAACCCCAGCTACCATAGCATAAGCAGGAACATCTTTTGTCACCACTGCACCCGCAGCCACGAAAGCACACTCATGGAGAGTGACGCCACAAACAATAGTCGCATTAGCCCCAATACTCGCTCCCCGTTTCACTAAAGTTTGGCGATAATCATTGCTGGTATTGCGAGGATATTCACAACGCGGCGTTTTAATATTAGTGAATACCATACTCGGTCCGCAAAAGACATAATCTTCTAGAATCACCCCTTCATATAGGGAGACATTATTTTGAATTTTGCAGTTGTTGCCCACCACCACATTATTAGCAACCAGCACATTTTGTCCTAAATTGCAGTTATTACCGATTTTCGCCTTGCCAAATACATGGCAAAAGTGCCAGATTTTCGTACCTTCACCAATTTGGGCACCCTCATCTACATAAGCGGATTCATGGGCAAAATAATTAACCACGTAATGCCTCCTGAGCTTTTTCTAAAATTTCCACTACCGCTACTCCATTCCATCCATCAGAACGGGGCTGTTTACGGGTTTGCAAACAGTCTAAAAAATGTTCACATTCGATTTTCAGAGGCTCTGAATTTGCCACATCCACAACTTGACTGCCCTGATCACGGTTATTCAGTTGGTCATCTACACCCTTATGATATATAGTCACCTTTTGAGCAACTTCATCATAAACGAGCATTTCTTGTTCTGTAATTACTGTGGTGCTGCGTAGTAACTCAGGCCAATACCAAGAAGAATGGAGGTGAGCAGTTTGCCCGCTCTCAAAGACAATATCAACATAAACATTATCTTCAATTCCCGGTTGTAACATAGCCTGACCGCTGGCTTGCACTCTCGATAGAGTAGGATTACCCAATAAATCCAGGACAACAGATACATCATGGGGTGCAAAAGACCACCAAACGTTTTCTTCCCTACGTACTTTACCCAACTTGGCTCTTTGGGTGGCAACATGAAGCACTTTCCCGCCTTTTCCTTGGGCTAAGTAATCCCGCATCCAAGTAATAGCAGGTTGATAGAGCAGTAAATGCCCCACCATGAGGATACGCCCCTGTTGGTCAGCATATTCAGCCAGGGCTTTTGCCTCTGGAGTCGTGAGAGTCATGGGCTTTTCGACAAACACATCCTTCCCTGCTGTTAAGGCTGTCATAGCCAACTGGTAGTGGGTGGGGGCGGGAGTTGCTAACACCACTGCCGAAACATCACTTTCTAAGACTGATGCAAAATCTGTATAAGTTTTGACTTCTGGATATTTGCTTTCAACTTGCTGGCGTAAATCTGGGTTCATTTCCGCCACCCCGTCCAAAGCACCCAAATTGTAAAAGTTGTGAATCAGATTTTTACCCCAATTCCCTGCCCCCACCACAATTACTTGTCTCATAATAATGTCACCTTGTCTTTGTCACAGTCTAATTTTCTGGTTACTCCCCGGGTATCCAATACAGCCGCAGCATGACTAACCAAGTTATGGTAATCAATATCACTGTGGTCTGTGGTAATAATTACCAATTCGTAACTTGCCAAGGTGTCATTATTTAATGGTACGGAATTAAATTTTTGCCCCCGAATATAAATTTCGGGCACAAAGGAGTCGTGATAGGCAATTTCTACCCCATCTTCTAACAATTTAGTGATTACATGAATAGCAGGAGATTCTCGCCAGTCGCCTAAGTCCTTTTTATACGCCACACCAAGAATCAATACCTTAGCCCTGCTAGGCGCTACCCCCAATTTATTTAACACCCTACAGGTTTTTTCCCTGACAAACTCTGGCATTCTGCGGTTTATTTCCCCTGCCAAAGCAATAAAATGGGTATCAAAGTTAAATTCCTTAGCCTTCCATTCTAAATAGTGCGGGTCAATGGGGATACAGTGTCCACCTACCCCTGGTCCTGGATAAAAGGGCATAATCCCAAAGGGTTTAGTGTTGGCGGCGTCTAATACTTCCCAGACATCTATACCCATGCGATCGCACAATAAAGCCAGTTCATTCACTAAGGCAATATTCACAGCGCGGAAAGTATTTTCAAACACTTTGACCAACTCTGCTGCTTTAGCGCTATTTACCGGCACAACATGGTCAATGGTTTGCTCATAAAACAACTTAGCGACTGTCAGAGAATTAGGGTCAGAAGCACCAACAACTTTATTAGTATTCTTGGTGGTATAGCGTTTATTACCAGGGTCTACCCTTTCCGGTGAATGGGCGAGAAAGAAGTCTACTCCTTGTCGAAGTCCTGTCTCCTCTAACAACGGGCGCATAATTTCATCGGTTGTTCCCGGATAAGTCGTAGATTCTAAAGTAACTAATTGCCCCGGTCTCAACCATTTAGCAATGCCTTTAGTGACACCTTCTACATAGCTTAAGTCTGGTGTGAGGTTTTTTGTTAAAGGGGTGGGAACACAAATTACTAGTACATCTATTTCTGGTACAACATCAAATCCTGTGACTGCTTTGAGTTTACCATCACTAACTACTTGTTTGAGTTCATCATCTTTAACATCACTAATATAATTATCAGCATCATTTACTCTTTCGGCTCTCACAGGATTTTGCTCAATACCAATCACCTGAAATCCCACCTTTGCTTTTTCCACTGCAAAAGGTAAGCCTACATAACCCAGTCCAATAACACCGATGACGGCTGTGTGGTTAATTATTTTCTCTTTCAATTCCTGCAAAATTGTCATGTTAAATTTCTCTATTAGCAATAGACCTGTCCGAAAATTAAATATGCATAACCTGAAACCCTTGGTAGGGACAATTCATGAAAGGTGATTGGGCATTGGGTTATTAACTTCCCTCTGCTCCCTGCTCCCCGCCTCCTGCCCTTTTTTCGCCACGGTTGGTTATGATTTATGGGTTATAAGTTCTCAGTATATTTGTTTTGTATGAATGGCGAAGCGCCCGCACCCATACCTAATAGCGATCGCCCCTTGGTACAGTCAACCGTCAACAGTCAAGAAAGACTTTTCAACCAAGTCTGTAACTGTTGTACATCTCTGAAGTCTAATAATTCTTCTGCTAAACTTTCCAGTTGCTCTACTGGTAGCATCTGAATTTGCTGTTTGAGTGTATCATCCAAGGTTCCTAAGCGACGCTGTAACAGACGTAGAACCAATTGGGTTTCCCCTTCTTGTCGTCCTTCTTGTCGTCCTTCTTGTCGTCCCTGCTGTAATCCCTCTTTCAATATTTCCTCATACCAGGGTGATTCTCTCAATACTGTCATATCCCACCTCATGATTTGTTGAACTAAGGGAATATCCAATACAAAACTAGCAAAAAATGACAATAACGGTTCTAAGTCTTGCAGTTGCTCATCCTGTCTTAACTCTCTCACCGCTTGGCGTAATTTCTCTTCCCTGTTTCCACCTTGCAAAATTGGTACAAATGGCAATAGGGTTGATATCTTCTGCTCAAATACCAGATTAACATCCACTTGCCACAGGTTAATCACTTGGTAGTCTTGATGAGCAGTTATCCCTAATATTTCTGATTCATAACGTTGGGGAATGCTTTGTTTACTACTCGGTGGCAGAATATTGATTAAAACTGGATACACTGGTAAATTATAACTCTCTTCTGCTAAAGCGGTATAAGCCCTTATCCTTCGGGGCATTCTTTGATTGTACCGTAGCTGTAACTCGTTGAGGAGTAAAAATTCCCCTATTTCCGGGGATAAAACTTTCAATAAAACATCACTTTCCCGCTCTATCCACTGAAATTCTGTGTTGAGGATGTCTTGTACTTGCAAGTCGCTGCGCTGAGTAATCCATTTTACCCAGGTGTTGGGTGCGAGACTGATTAATCTTTTTCCCCCTATGTCTGCTTTTTTCGCCACTGTTTGTTATCATTTATGAGTTGTAAGTTCTCAGTATATTTGTTTTGTGTAAACAGCGATCGCGAACCGCTGCTACAAGCCGATTACCCCTTATTACGGTCAACCGTCAACCGTCAACCGTCAAGAGATCAGCTTGGGAATAAATTAAGAGCTTGTCCTAAGTTGACAATTTCATATACAAAACTATACTTATATTGACAAAAATCAATATATTTTCCGGAAAAAATCAACTACTTGATATATAATACGGTGATATCAAGTATTGAATTGAGACTATTGCCGACGCGAAAACCAAGCAATGATGGTGGTAGTCTTTTTCAGAAAGTTAATTGGAACACAATCGCGTTGGGCTACAGCGTGAAAGTCTACAGAGGGATAACCGCTCCCATGCTCCCGTTGAAGTAGAAAGTAAAGTCTAGCTTTGTCTAGGTTTTATATCGCAGTCAACTTCCTAGTTCATCAGGATCAATCCCCAATTCTTTGAGCTTGGCGGCTAGGTGATCGGCTCTTGCTTTTTCTTTTTCTGCGCGTTGCAATTCTTTTTCTGCGCGTTGCAATTCTTTTTCTGCGCGTTCATTAGAACGTCTAGCAATTTGCATCGCTTGATTGGCCTTAAACATTTCATTTTTGGCGGCTTCCTGTGGCGTAGGGACCATAGCCCCTTCTACAGAAAAATAACGCAACTGTCGATTATGAATACCAAGAAAAAAGCCGAGAGCTTCACTCCATAACCAACCTTGAGCATTGGGGGGAATAGGAAGATAGGTGTCGAAATTTAGTTTAAATCCTGCAAATTCTAAAGTGTCGGGAGAAAAATAAAAGTATTCAGGGGTATGAAATCTTTTAGCGTATAGCTCCAGTTTGGCATTGCGATCAACATTGGCTGTCGAGTCAGACAATAATTCAATGATTAAATCAGGGTAACGGCCATCTTCTTCCCAGACAACCCAAGAGTTACGCGGTGATCGAGTTGTGCCTTTGACGAGGAAAAAGTCAGGACCACGGAAGTCTCGATTTTTGAGTTGTTGGCGACTGAAGTAAATGGTCAAATTCGCACCGATGAAAAAATCATCGCGTTCTTGCCATGCCCATTCTAGACAGGTGACCAGTAACAACAATTGCATGTAATGCAAGGAACTTTCCATCTCTGGTTCATCACTCAAAAGTTGGCTGGCATCGGGCATCTGCAACTCTAGTTCTTGGGCTGTAATTGCTGCCATGGAATTTTACTCCTGATGCTGTTAATAGTTGTCGATCAGTTTAGTTTACCTAAAAATAATATCTATTCTACTAAATTTGGGGAAAGTTGAAAAATGGCGATCGCCCGTAGTTAGGGTTTGCTGAAAAAGTCTTGTCGTGAAGACAGGGAACTCTTAACAGGGAACAGGGAACAGTTTCAGCTATCTGTCATCCCCAAATTTTTGGGTTTGCGATCCCCAAAATGCAAGGTTTTTCAGGTATACCCTTGAAAAATCTTGCACTTTATTTCCTTTTGTTCAGCCTCAAACCTTTGATTTATCTAGGTTTTATATTTGTTCAGCAAGCCCTACTTAATGGCGATCGCAAGGCGCTGCTGCAAGCATATCGCCCCTTGGTGCAGAAGGTCATCATAAATCACCACTACGCGAGGAAAGCTGTTCTAACCAAGTCTGTAACTGTTCCACATCCCTAAAGTCTAGTAATTCTTCTGCTAAACTTTCCAGTTGCTCTACTGGTAGCATCTGAATTTGCTGTTTGAGTGTATCATCCAAGGTTCCCAAGCGACGCTGTAACTGACGTATAACTAATTGGGTTTCCCCTTCAAGTCGTCCCTGTTGTAATCCTTGTTTTTTCCCCTGCTGTAATCCCTCTTTCAATATTTCCTCATACCAGGGTGATTCTCTCAATACTGTCATATCCCACCTCATGATTTGTTGAACTAAGGGAATATCCAATACAAAACTAGCAAAAAATGACAATAACGGTTCTAAGTCTTGCAGTTGCTCATCCTGTCTTAACTCTCTCACCGCTTGACGTAATTTCTCTTCCCTGTTTCCACCTTGCAAAATTGGTACAAATGGCAATAGGGTTGATATCTTCTGCTCAAATACCAGATTAACATCCACTTGCCACAGGTTAATCACTTGGTAGTCTTGATGAGCAGTTATCCCTAATATTTCTGATTCATAACGTTGGGGAATGCTTTGTTTACTACTCGGTGGCAGAATATTGATTAAAACTGGATACACTGGTAAATTATAACTCTCTTCTGCTAAAGCGGTATAAGCCCTTATCCTTCGGGGCATTCTTTGATTGTACCGTAGCTGTAACTCGTTGAGCAGCAAAAATTCTCCTATTTCTGGCGATAAAACCTTCAGTAAAACATCACTTTCCCGCTCTATCCACTGAAATTCTGTGTTGAGGATGTCTTGTACTTGTAAGTCACTGCGCTGGGTAATCCATTTTACCCAGGTGTTGGGTGCAAGACTGATTAATCTTTTTCCCCCTATGTCTGCTTTTTTCACCACTGTTTATTATGAGTTATCAGTATGTTTGTTTTGTATGAATGGCGAAGCGCTCCTCCTGCAAGCAGATCGCCCCACATTTGCTAATCGTAAGTCGCTGAAATGATTTTGGACTCTGTTTAAATCTTAATCTCACCCATAAACCGCGATCGCCACTCACTCGGGCTAGAGACTGAATTTATTTGGTAATAATTTAGTTACAAACTCTAGCACTGTCGCAGCCATCTGCAAGGCTTCTTCAGCTTCATACCTTTCCGGCTCAATTATGTCCCCTGGGTAGCGAAATTCCGTGGCGTAAGGTGTTAGAGTGTCAGCCATATCTTCCAAATCCTGAAAATGTGGTTCAAAAACTGAACACATCTCTACCAAAACACTCAGATCATGGGTTTTCTTAAATACTAAATCTTGATATGTCAAATAAGCTTTTAATGCTTTCTCGGCACTTTGTTGACAATGATAAACAACAGCATCTAATAATGATACTTCATTTTCAATGAGTATACGGGCAACCTTAATATCTCGCTGACTTTTAATTATCCACTGCCTAACCTCCTCATCCTTAGGACTATCCATAAAGGATTTTACCTTGACTGAGTGCCTGACTAACTAATGAACTTGCTACGGTGGCCTTTCTTTCTACTTCTGCACGGGTCATAACCAGAATATCTTTTGGTATACCAATCCCATGGAGGGCTTTATATGCTTGACGCGCCCGACGATAGCGGGGTTCATTGGAATCGGAGATAATCACCAACAAATCAACATCACTATCTTCGGTAGGTTCGCCATAAGCATAGGAACCAAATAAAATTACCTGTTCTGGATTCAGGGCAGAAACTAGCCGTTGGGTAATATCATCCAATAAATCCCTTGGTATTTTTTTAACAGGTATATTCTCTGTATTCATACAGTCTCTCATATAAAAAATGATAATAATGGTTCTAACTGTTGCAGTTGCTCATCCTATCTTAACTCTCTCACCGCGATCGCGTAATTTCTCTTCCCTGTTTCCACCCTGCAAAATTGGTACAAATGGCAATAGAATCGCTCTAGTTATCATACACATGGTTGAGCGATCGCCCACTGACAGTCCTTAGCCTAGCTATATGTCCTCCGGGTTAATCCCTAAACTCCGTAGGTGAGCCGCCAGACGTTCTGCCCGTTGGCGTTCCTGTTCTGCTTGTTGCTGGGCTAATTCAGCCCGTTGGCGTTCCTGTTCTGCTTGTTGCTGGGCTAATTCAGCCCGTTGGCGTTCTTGTTCTACAGGTGTAGGAATCCAATTCCCCTCCCCGTCATACCACCGCAACCAGCGGCGATGCACCCCTTGATAAATCCCCTCCCATAACCCTAAACCTAACTCGGCTTCTTTGAGCCATATTCCTAACCCTTGGGGGCTTAACTCTTGATATTCATTCACTACTAACCCAAAGGCTTGTAACTCATCTGTGTAGCGATTAAATACTATGTAATAGGGAATCCTTAACATTCTTTCATACACCGTCCACTTATTAGGCGGTTGGTTCACTTCCCTGAAACTTCGCCCTAGGTCTTCCTTTTCTGTACCTGGCGAGAGTAATTCTAATACCACAAAGGGGTAAATTCCCTCCTGCCATGTCACATAACTTAACCTTAAATCTTTGCCATCATAAAGCCTGGATACTCCCAAGACCGCAAACCAATCTGGCCGTTTATACCATTGGGGATGACGGGGGTCATAATATAAGTTGAGGTCACTGGCTGTGAATACCTCATCCTCTTTGTAGCTGGGAGGGCGAAAGGTCAGCCGCAGTAACTCTGGTTGTAGTAAGTGAAATTCGTCCGGCAAACCAGGCTCCTCTGGGTCTTCACTGGGTAAGTCGTACATGGTGGGTAGGGCTTCCCGGGGTGATAAGGGCGGTGAATATTGATACATATAATAAAATTGTAATATCCCAGTTTGGATAATGGTGATTGGTGATTGGTGATTGGTGATTGGTGATTGGTGATTGGTGATTGGTGATTGGTGATTGGTGATTGGTGATTGGTGATTGGTGATTGGTGATTGGTGATTGGTGATTGGTGATTGGTGATT
>NZ_JADEXH010000073.1:0-17285 GCF_015207205.1 Sphaerospermopsis sp. LEGE 08334
TGGTGATTGGTGATTGGTGATTGGTGATTGGTGATTGGTGATTGGTGATTGGTGATTGGTGATTGGTGATTGGTGATTGGTGATTGGTGATTGGTGATTGGTGATTGGTGATTGGTGATTGGTGATTGGTGATTAGTGATTGGTGACTGGTGATTGGTGATTGGTGACTGGGGAGAAATATTTACCTTCTTCCTCCTGACTCCTTGATCTCCTGACTCCTTGATCTCCTGACTCCTTGATCTCCTGACTCCTTGATCTCCTGACTCCTTGATCTCCTGACTCCTTGATCTCCTGACTCCTATCCCTCAGCACTCCAGCTATTACAACGGTTCATGGCTTTTTCTACACCTTGCTTTAAGGTGAGTTCTGCACACTCAACCACAAAGTCTAAAACCACATTCATTAATTTTGATTCAGTAGCAGAGAACTTTCCCAAAACATGAGATACAGTGTCAGCATTATCATCATTTGCTGCACCTTTGGGTTTGCCAATACCGATGCGTAAGCGGGGGAAGTTTTGACTATTCAAATGGGAAATAATGCTCTTCATCCCATTATGTCCACCTGCTGAACCAGATGAGCGCAGACGAGTTTTTCCTAACGGTAAATCCATATCATCATAAATGACTAACACAGATTCAGGAGGTATTTTATACCAACTTGTTACCGCTTGGACTGATTGCCCGGAACGATTCATGTAAGTTAGCGGTTTTAAAAGCCGGATTTTACCGCCTCCTGGTGCTAAACCTTCTGCAAACTGTCCTTGAAACTTACGATTTTCAGTTAAGGAAAATTGCCAAGCGCGAGCAAGAGCATCAATAGCCGCAAAACCAATATTATGGCGTGTTTGATCATACTTAGGCTCTGGATTCCCCAACCCGACTATTAACTGGGGAATAACCAAAGCAGGTTGCTTAACAGCTTCAGTCATCCGATTTGGGATATGAGATTTTAGATTTTAGATTTTAGATTTTGGGTGAATTTACGGGAGAACTCTGAAATTTGGAGAATTTTAGACAGAATTATCCTGTTTAGTAGATTCTATTTGTTTAGGTTCTAATTCAGCAGTAGTTTTTACAGGTTGGTCTAGTTTTTCCGCTTCTTTCTTAAATTCGTTTTGAAACTCATTAGAAGCATCTTGGAAACTGCGAATAGTTTTACCCAAACTACGACCGATTTCTGGTAGTTTCTTAGGACCAAAGATTAATAAAGCTACTACCATAATTACAGCCATTTCTGGCAAACCAATACCAAATATATTCATTATTTTTTTCCTTTAGCTGCGATATAAAACCTAGACAAAGCTAGACTTTACTTTCTACTTCAACGGGAGCATGGGAGCGGTTATCCCTCTGTAGACCTTCACGCTGTAGCCCAACGCGATTGTGTTCCAATTAAGTTTCTGAAAAAGACTACCACCATCATTGCTTGGTTTTCGCGTCGGCAATAGTCTCAATTCAATACTTGATATCACCGTATTATATATCAAGTAGTTGATTTTTTCCGGAAAATATATTGATTTTTGTCAATATAAGTATAGTTTTGTCTATGAAATTGTCAACTTAGGACAAGCTCTCTTAACTGTCACCTGTCACCTGTCACCTGTCACCTGTCACCTATTAACTGAAAAACCCGGACTGGCCGGGTCTATATTAACTTGCATCCAAGTTATAATAGCTGTGTAGCAATTAGCCGCCTAAACTGCGCCAATCAACAAGTACGTCTTGAATTAACAGAGACTTGTTGTAAACTTGCAGAATAATGAGCAAGAATACGAAAAACAAACCCATAAAAACACCCATTAAAGGTGTTGTTCCCCAACCGGGGGATACTTTACCATATTCAGCGTTTAAGGGTCTGAGGATATCTCCCAATTTAGTCCGTTGTGCCATAGTTCACCTAAGATCAGTTGCCAAAACTTTTTTTAATTTTTTTATTCCCCGTTGTAGGGTGCTGCAATATTTCAGCAGGATTTTAACCTTACGTTTGGGATGATTCTGACTATGACGATAATACCATTATCAGGGTAGGGTGGTTTACCTGACTTTAATGAATGGAGAATATAGTATTTAAGTTAAGTTTTGTAATATTCTAGAAGATACCGCTCATAATATAACTCTAATTTTATGGACTTAGAACCTGGTTTAGTGCTTGGTGTTTCTTTTTCTGCCATCCTGATTGCGATTACTGGTATGGCAATTTACACATCCTTTGGTCCACCAAGTAGAGAATTAGCTGATCCTTTTGAGGATCACGAAGATTAAAAGCGTGATTAGTTTGATATAATGGTGGGCTATGCCCACCCAAATACAAGTCAAAGGTCAAAAGTCAAAAGTCAAAATTTTTTTGTCTGAATCAGGATGTCCAGGATTTAAGGATTTACAGGACTGAGGTTTGCAATGTTGTACTATATTTCTATCAATCAGACTAATAAGGTATTTGGATGTACAGGAGTAATTTTATTTCCATAGCGTTTAAAGTCACTAATATTGAAAGTGAGAATGTGAGTTATTCCATGAGCAAGCATAACTGCTACTAATCTTGCATCATGAACATTGACACCCATCACACCATACTCAATTACAATCTGTTTCCAATGTTGATAAATTTCCGGTATATCTGGTAATATTGCAAAGAGATTTTCTAATTTTTGTAGTTCTGCTTCTGCTGCAACTAAACTCATTCCTAACCCATTTTTTTCTATAGGACGGGTAGCACTACGCCAAAATTCTACTAAATTTTGATGTGTTAAATAACAATTTTCTTTTTGTTTTCTGAGTGTAGCGAGTGCATTTAAAGATTCTGCACACATTGGATGATGAGGTTGTGCTATTCTCAAAATAATATTAGTATCAATTAAATATGCCACTATATTTCCTCATCTTCATAAATACCTGCTCGACTTACAGCGTGGTCAGATAAAATAGGTGTATTTTGTGGATGACTAGAACTCCATTCATGTAGTGCTGTAATCCATTCTTCATCAGAAGCTGTTTGATAAAATGGAAGTTCTGTAGTTTTAACTAATTGTTCTAGCATTGCATCAAGATGAGGTTTTACTGCTGCTGCTGGAAGTTGAGTTATTTTTGATAATGTTTCGGTAATTTGTTGTAATTCTTGAGAATGAGTTTGTTGCCATGTTTGCAAGATCATAATTTTGAAAATATGATTTTTTACAGATTATATTTTAGCATAATTTTGTCTGAATCAGGATGTCCAGGATTTGAGGATTTTTAGGATGTTATTGTGATTTGGAAATTAAACCATAAATTCCATAATAAGAGTCGGTTTTAACCGACTTTAGCTTTGAGACAGGGAATTTATTCCCTGGTTATAGATATTCTCAGGATGTTCATTTATTACTATTTTAATCTGAACACAGATAAATTATCTGAGAAGTCGGGTATCTTTGACTAAGTATTGATCATGTAAACAAAGATTCTAAATCTTGACGACCATTGACAATTCTGAGAATTTCTATATTATCATCAACAATTTGATAAAAAATGATCTAACTATTAAGAGGTATTCCCCGCATTCCTTTTCTGAGGTGTTCGTAACTGCGTCCCATTTGGGGAAATTGCAGCAAGTTTTTACACTTTTTTGTAAATTCTTGAAAAATCTTTTCTCCTGTTTCAATATTTGTATTTAAAAAATATTCGGAAATACTATCTAAATCTTTAATTGCTTGAGGTGAAATTAAACATTGATTCATTGTTTCACCTCACGCGCATGGGGGAATTTTGCTTGCATTTGTTCAACAACTGTTTCTAAAGGAACTCCTTCACCTCGTTCTAATTCTGCTGCTGCTTCGTTGACTTTAATTCTCACATCTTCTACCCATTCTTCATATTCTTTTTGTTTTTCTTGTAACAGTTGTAATGCTTGATTAATTACTGCTTGAGCGTCTGGAAATTTACCTTGTTCTAGTTGGGTTTTTATAAACTGTTCTTGTTCTGGGTTGAGGGTAATATTCATGGTTTGTTCTCTATAATTGATAATTTTTATTATAAACAAGATGTAGCTTTCTGTAGGGTACGCAGTGAAACCCAAATTTTACATGGACTCTACGCACTCAAACTTACAACATCTATAAAACGTGCAACTGCAAGATTTTTGCGGTTGAGTTTAATTTGTTCAATTTTATGCAATGTTTCTGCTGTCATGTAACTTTCACCGCAATGAGGACAGCTAATAATAGGTACATTTTCAATTACCAGCATTTCTTCACCTTTACCATAAGTTCTGGTAACGTTGCGGATATGTACACCTTCACTATTACAAATATCGCATTTCATATTTCTGTTACCTGATTTTAAACTGTATATACTAGACATCTCCGGTAATTAAATGTGCGGTTTCCAGAACCCTTGTAGAGACGTTGCATGCAACGTCTCTACATTCATTTTCGGAGAGGTCTACTGTAATAATAACTAATTTTCCACTGAGGCTGAGTTTAGTGATAATTTCAATTTCTACTCCATCGGTGGTTACTCCTCTAATACGGTATTTTGATTCTGCGGTAATTCTATCTTTTTGACGTTCGATAATTTCACCATTCAGGATACTTTGTTCAATATCATATATTGTTAAGTTATCATCGTTCATTTCTTCTTCTGCATGAAGTGTCATTACATATTGAAGTGATGTAATTTTCCCTCTTATTCTTTGTAATATTTCATCAAACATGACATGATTTATGTTGCTTTTCAGGATAGGTAATGTATAGTATCACAATCCTGTAAATCCTTTAATCCTGGAAATCCTGATTCAGACTTAATAATTTTCTGTAACCTTCAAATGTTACAATTTACAAGTCTGGACGCGAGAGAAGAGACCCACAAAAACCTACTCGAACTCCCAACCCAAACCCCCCACTTACACATCCACAACCACCTTGGGACGTAGCCTTCTGGTGCTTTCTTATCAAAAGTAATCTCGTCGTAGTACAACCAATTGCCTCCTTTCCTCCATCCTACCTTGTCCCCGAACTTCTTCCAGATTTCTTGGTTATATTCTCTTGTTCCACCTAAACCCTGATAAATCCGTTTCTGTACAGAAAAACCAAATTTACCATCACTGTATTTTACCCACAATTGGTCAATAGTGCGGAGGTCTGTACAGGGAAAATTATCAATATCTTTTATTCCGAACGAACCTTCCTTTTCCCGTTTCGCAACTGCTAACATTACCCTTGCTGTTTCCTCATCTGCTTCTTCCCATTTTCCTGCTTTGAGTAAATCACGCAGTGTTCTGTAGTCCATTCCTACTGCTGATTTTAATTGTGCATCCTCGAATATTATTAACGCTTCTTTTACTTTTGCTTCTATGCGAGTTTCTAGCAAACCATAAGCCACATTTTTTACTTCCTTAGACTCATCATTTAAAGCCCGAATCACTAAATCTAAACCCATTTCTCCATAGTTTAAAGCCTGTTGAAGAGAAGCTATTCTTACTTGGGGGTCGGGGTTACTTAGTCTTAATTTTACACCTTCAATACCACCTAGAACTGCTGCAAATTCTGAGGTTTGATTTTGACCACCCAGTACAGCATCGTATTTTCCCGGTTGTTGTGGATGATTTGTCATTGGTAAATATTTGTATTTGATAATGTTAATTATATACTGTTACTTGTCTGAATCAGGATGTCCAGGATTTGAGGATTTTCAGGATGTTATTGAATGATTTATGGTGGGGAGTTGGGGATTTTTTGATGATGTTGTTGAATGATTGTTTTTTGGAAGTTGAAGATTTTATTTGTCAGAATCAGGATGTCCAGGATTTGAGGATTTACAGGATGTTGTTGAATGATTTATGGTGGGAAGTTGGGGATTTTTTGAAGATGTTTTTAATGATTGTTTTTTGAAAGTTGAGATTTTCTGATGATATTATTTAATGATTGTTTTTGAATGTTTATAAACCATCTAAAAATTACATCCTGTAAATCCTTTAATCCTGGAAATCCTGATTCAGACAAATACAACTTTAAACACCAAACAAACCATCTAAAAATTCCCATCCTGTAAATCCTTAAATCCTGGACATCCTGATTCAGACAAATACAACTTTAAACACCAAACAAACCATCTAAAAATTCCCATCCTGTAAATCCTTAAATCCTGGACATCCTGATTCAGACAAATACAACTTTAAACACCAAACAAACCATCTAAAAATTCCCATCCTGTAAATCCTTAAATCCTGGACATCCTGATTCAGACAAATACAACTTTAAACACCAAACAAACCATCTAAAAATTCCCATCCTGTAAATCCTTTAATCCTGGAAATCCTGATTCAGACAAATACAACTTTAAACACCAAACAAACCATCTAAAAATTCCCATCCTGTAAATCCTTAAATCCTGGAAATCCTGATTCAGACAAATACAAATTTAAACACCAAACAAACCATCTAAAAATTCCCATCCTGTACATCCTAAAATCCTGGTTATCCTGATTCAAACAATAACTTCAAAACTCCCAATTTTCCAAGGTGCGATTTTTCCAACTTCTTCATTTACCTTCCTTTCTAATAAATCAACCGCTTCCCCTAACCGGAAATATTCACTTTCTAAACCTAACTCTGCTGTTTCTCCCTGACTTTCATAAAAACGCAGAATGATTTTTTTACTATCTTCTTCACTGACTTTAAAAGCCATTACAATTAAATTATCATCTGCTAATTTTAGAAAACTTTGATTTGGTAAAATACCAGGTTCAGATTTTTTAATCTCTGGATTTATTAACACATTTAATGGTATATTTAATTCATACCCTTTTTTCACTGTTTCCGCTTCTTGCCAACTGCCAAGATGAGGATATAAACTATAGGTAAATTCGTGTATTCCTCTATCTGCTTCGGGGTCTGGCCAGTTGGGACTTCTTAATAATGTGAGGCGGATTTGATTGGGTTTTACATCGTATCCATATTTACAATCATTGAGTAAACTAAATCCGTGTTTTCCACTATCGGTTTCTGTGGTTAAATCTGCCCATTGTAAAGCGGGTACTTCCCATTTTGCTTGTTCTGCGGGGGTTTGGGGGTTGGTTGGTCGGTTTATGACTCCGCAGGGGATTTCATAAGTGGCGGTTTCAGCGTTAAGATTTAAAGGGAAGGATGTTTTTACTAATACTTGATTTTCTTGCCAATTTACAGTATTCTGAATTTTCAGGATGGGGCAATTTTTGGGTAAGATGTAATTTTGGATAAATTCAGATTTGCCGATTTTACGAATTACTTGTAATTTTTGTTGAATTTCTCCATTTTCTAACCATTGAATTGATAGTAATTCGCTTGGTGGTAGGGTTTTGGTGTTATAATTGGGGTCAATATTCCAAGCATCCCAATATTGTCCACTGTCTTCAAATGCTTGGAGTTTGTTTCCTGCACCGTTTAAAATTTCTCGTTTTTGGGTTTTATCAAAGATGCTGTCTATATCTCCGGTTTGGGGGTTAATTTTTATTTGGAGATAGTCATTTTCTAAAGTCCAATTTTTCGGAAGTTCGTTTTTTGCAATGTTTGATTTTTCCGATGTGGGAGAAAGCCAATAAATTTGATATCCTATTGATGGGACAGTAGCTATAAATAGTAAATAATTTTCATTTTGTTGGATGATAACTTCCTTTCCTTCAACATCGTAAACTTTCCAACTCTGATCTTCTAAACTAAAAATATGGGAACTAACAAAATAACTCTCTGAAACACTCTTAACTTCGCGTTCTTTGCGTTCTTTGCGGTTCATTATAATATGTATAACTTCCGAACGTTCCCAGTTGAGAGAGTTAAAAATTATTACAGGGATGCTATTTTGTTGGGGTGGTTGTGGTAAAGTGATATGAGAGGCGATCGCCCTTAAAGCATCATCTAAAATTCTATTTCCTGTTTTTTGCACATCTTCCCATTCTGGCAGTGCATCCTGATAAACTTGGGTAATAGAAGAACCGGGTAAAATATCGTGAAACTGGTTAAACAAAACTTTTTTCCAAGCAGTTTCTATTTTCATTTTTGGATATTCACAACCAAAAAGAGAAGTTGCGAGAGTTGCGAATAACTCAGCCTGATATAATAGATGTTCAGATTTACTATTGAAACGTTTTTGATCTGCGTGAGTCGTATAACATCCGCGATGAAATTCCAGATATAACTCATCTTCCCATATTGGGAGAGGTGCGGGTAAACTTTCAGATTCTAACTTTATTTGTTGTAGATAATTTTCTGCGGTTGTAAATTCCAACCTTGGTAAAATGGGGGAATGTTCCCAGCGTCGTGCTACTTCTAGCATATCACGAGTAGGACCACCACCATGATCACCGACACCAGGAAGCCAAAGCGCATCATTTAAACCCGTTTGAGTTTGCCACTCACACAGATATTGAGTCATCTTAACCGGATCAATACCTTCCCCGATGAGAGCAGACATATAACTTAATATTTGACTACCATCTGGCGATCGCCACCAAAATAAACCATAATCAAACTTAGTAGAATCATTCCAGCGTAACTTTTGAGTAACAAAAAACTCAACCCCTGCATTTACTAAAAACTGTGGTAAAGTAGCACAAAACCCAAAAGTATCAGGGACCCAAACTATCGGAGATATTTTCCCAAACTTCTCTAAAAAATAACGCTGACCATATAATAATTGTCTAACAATAGACTCACCAGAAATCAAATTTAAATCTGGTTCAACCCAAAAACCACCTAAAACCTCCCACCTTCCTAATTTTACCTGATTTTGAATCTCCCGAAATAAATCAGGACGATTTTCTTCAACCCAAGCATACAAAGCGGGAGTAGTATGACAGAATATTAACTCAGAAAAATCTTTTTGTAACCTTAAAACCGACTCAAAAGTATTTTGTGCAGCGTTCCAAGTTTCCGAAACAGGCCATAACCATGCTAAATCTAAATGAGCATGACCCAACAAATATATTTTAGATTTTAGATTTTGGATTTTAGATTGAAGTAAAAGCTGACGTAGGTTAAAAATAAAATTCTTCCAGTCTTCTTCTTCCCTCTCTTTCTTCTCTTCCTTCTCTTCCTTCTCTTCCTTCGTGTTCTTCGTGTCTACCCTTCGGGAACTGCTTCGCAGAACGTGGTTCGTTACCTCTTCAATACCTGCAACCAAACCAACTAACCTTTCCGGTGCGAACTTTTCCAGAATGATTTGAGCGATCGCTAACTCATCAGCCACAATACCCGCATCTAACTCATTGTAATCCAAAGACTCAAAAATTAAAAGCGATCGCACCAAAGCACCATCACAATGACCAGGACTCACCAACCGCAAACAAACAAAAAACTCATCACCTGGTTTTACCCCTTGACTTAAAAGCACCCGTGGGGAACAATCAAATAAATCCCCAATTAAAACCAGATTACCATTAACATAAACCTCAACAGTATCAGACCACCAAAGCAAAGACAACCGCAAACATAAACCCGTCAAAGGATAACCTTGCAAACTTTCAGGAACAGTAAACCTTTGCGCTAACCAAAGAACCTGTTTTCCCCCATCCCAAACAACCTGATTTTTCTCATTTAGCTTAACACATTGCCAATCAGATAAATCAGAATTTACCACCTCGTTAATTTCTAAATTACCTTGCTGATAAACCCAAGCAGAAAGTATATTAATTTGACATAAAGAGCGTAAATTCTCAACAGTCTTTAATATAGATGTAGTATCCACAGGAGGAAGATCAAAAGTCATAAAAAATTAACACTTAAAATTAACAATAAAAGATTATTCTCAGGACTTAAACAGAAATTGAGATTGTCAAAATTAAACTCATCTGAATTTATTTTCAGTTATGATTATATCACTAACTAAATCTCAATCACATTTTACGGGAATCGCCAAAATCAATCCAATTTAGCCTAATTCATTGATATCATGTCCTCTAGTTCTTCTCGTCCTTATCAAAGTAAAGTATTTAACTTCTTCAATCAGCAATCTCGGCGGTTGAGTCAAAAATTAGAAAGTACCATTCGTAACTTACAAGTTGCCACAAAATGGAGTGTAGAGGCGTTACTTTATCCATTGTATCAAGCATTACAACCTGACAAACTGATAGGAAAAAGATTACAAACCCCAGGTCAAACTACCCAAACATACTTACAATCCCATACTCCCCCACCAGCAGACGCGCCTATTCAGAACGTACTGGAATTAGTTAAAAGTTTACCATCTGCCGCTGCTTCTGAATCAGAAACTTTACAAAATGTTAAATCTTCAGGTTTTTTGGGTAGAACTTGGGAAAAAATTACTCATAGTTTTGGGTGGTTACAATCTCCAAAAGCGCCGAAATTACCATCAGAAAATACTTTACAGCATCATATCCCCACTGTACAGGGAATTGCCGTCAAATTAGAAACTAGAAATTTGGTACTTGTCAGCGACAATAACAAAGTTTTTGATGTTTTGACAATTGCTCAACAAAGAAATTTACATGAGACAATTAATCAAGAAATTGCCGAATATTCCCAAGTTTTACAATTAGTAGCAGCCCAAAAAGAGCAGAATTTATTACCAGAAATTGACCGACTTTTAAATAAATTAACTAATAGTTCAGATTCCAGTATAACAGAAAATACGGAAAATCGAAATCCTCTAGAAATCAAATCTTATCCTGGTAAAATCTTAGCATTGTTAGATACAGCATTAGCCAAATTAGAAGCTAAAGCAATTGTACCTGTAAAACAACAAAGTCAGGGAATTATTAAAGTTGCCAAAACTCAATTAGATATCTTTATTTATGGTAAAGATCAGGTAGAAGCTAGGGGAGAAATTTCTGTAAATGCTAATACTTTAAACCAGCGAAATTTGAATATTCCAGCTTTAATTGAATCTGCAATTAATTACTTTTTTGGTGGTAGAAAAATTCCCCAACTCAGGGAAGATGAAAAAGATTATAAAAATTATAATTTTAATGAAATTCCCAACCAACCTGTTAACACATTTGTTGATAGTCGTCAAATTCCAACATCTGATTTAACCGGAAATTCTTGGTTAACTTGGGGTGATTTATTTGGTAATTTAGAAATCACATCTAACACCACAGAAGACAAAAATCAACAAGTATTAAATACGGAAACAAGGAAGGTTTTTAAAAACAAAAAATCTGCATCATCAACAACTGAATCTAGTTTTGCAAATGAGACAGCAGCGGAAAAACAACAACAAAAACAACATAGATTAAAACCGGACTGGATAGAAACAACTGCTACATTTATTGGTTATGAAAAACACCCATTAGAGCAAATTTTAGCATGGTTAGATTATATCATGCTTTGGATAGAAATGATATTTATGAACATGATTTATTTCTTTAAAGGATTGTTGCAGGTGAAGTAATTTTATATCCCCCTAAATCCCCCTTTTTAAGGGGGACTTTCAACAATGGACAATTACCTCTCCCTGAAAGTCAGAGTCTTGAAAAAGCGGAATTTTTGGCTCTTTTACCCTTAAAAGGGGAGATTTTAAACCTTGAATTAAAAAGTTATCAATTGTCAATTATCAATTATCAATTGATAAATTAAGCTACACAAATTCCATATTGGGGTAATAAATCATGAATAATATAAAATTGATGTGCTTGTAAAGCATCGTGAAATAATTTCCAATTACTGACTAAAAAACTAGGATTATAGGGAAAAATTTCATTTTCTCTATCAACTAATTTTTCCGTTCCTAAAGCTTGATATTTCCAAGAACCTTGACCTTTAGGAATATAATCAACATTAGCAGCACCAAAACTAAATTTACTTTGGGAAATAGCATCTAACCATTTGTGATGACGGACATGGCCATTTTTATCTTTAATATTTTCTAACATCCAAGCAATTAAACTTTTATCTTGTGCTGGTAAACCTGGTACAATAGCATCAGCCTCACCTAATAAATAACGCTGCATAGCTTTACACATATTATCAGCAGCTTCTAAAAAATCTTCAGGATTATTACGTCTAATTTTCTCACCTCTACCATTAATATAACCCCAACGTAAATAAGGTTTATCAGGATGACTTAAAACCGCACCATGTCCCAAAGGTAAAGCTTCACTAACAAAATAATTTTTTAATCTATCCATCAAATTTTTATCAGGTTTGTCATTTTCATCAAGTAATTTTTTCGCTTCATTAACTCGATGGTTCACCCCTGCAAAACCTTGATGCGCCCAAGTATCAACATAAACGTGCATTGTAATCCCTAAACGATGTAAACTATAAGCAGTTTCACGACATTGAATACACTCCCTTACCATCTGCTGTGCAACATCACTATTAGGACGACAAATTAACTTTTCAATAAACTTTCCTTCCGGGTTCTCACCTGCTTTTTTACCCCCATTTCCTGGTAAAAAATGAAAAGGTATCCAAACATGATAATTTGCTAATTCTTGAAAGTTGCGATAATCTAACATCTTATGTGCGGAACTGATGCGGGTAAACATCGCACCGTTATCAAATTTAATGATACCGCCATTAATTGCATCATCTACATATTGAGCGCAATAAGCGATAATACTAGCATCTTCGTGGTTAAAACCCGCTAGTCGTGCTACTACGTAAGTAACACCATGATGAAAGTCTATTTGCATCTTAAATAACTGCGGTTAAAGATTTTTAAATTTAAGAATAGACTATAACAATTTGGTAACATATCTCATTTTTCTTCCTCTCTGCGACTCTGCGACTCTGCGTGAGAAAATAAGAAACAAAATCTTCCTACCACAACATCCGATTTAAAAAATGTTGTAACAACTTTATCCCCTCCGGTTCATGATAATCTGTAGGTAACAAATCCCGTATCGCTTTCTCCAAAGTTTCCACAGCTGTATCTATTTCCTGACGCTTTGGCCTGGAAGTTGCAGGAAAATACAAAGGTTCACCTACTCGAATTGTTAATTTTTTTCTCAAAAACAAGTCATGAGTGCCGATTAATGCTATTGGTACAATTGGCACTCCAGCCCGCAACGCATAAATTACAGTTCCTCGTTTTAGAGGATGCAAATGACCTTCAGCAGTTCCCAGTCTTCCTTCGGGAAAAATTATCAACCCATCCTCACGGGCTAAAATTGCCGAAACAATGCGGTCTATGCGGCGTACTGTTTGGATATTTCCACCAGGGTTAACAGTATTTTTAATAACCTCTGCCAGTTCCTTGAAATCGTCCTTTCCCGCTTCAGCAGCAGCAATAACAGCTTGTTCTTCTCCCCAAATTCTCTCTAAAGGAATAACACCACCTGCAAAACCTAAAATCAGGCGTTTCCACCATTTATTATAGAGAGTGCGGGCATCACCGAGAATATAATAATACGGTTGAGTGAGTATTTCTGCGAGTAAAATTAAGGGGTCAAAATGATGGAGATGATTAGCCGCTAAAATGGCTGATGTCTGCGGTATATTTTCGATATTTTCCACACGGACACGGAAAAAGAAATGAATGAGCGATCGCAAGACAAAACGCCTGAAATTAGAACTAACTCGCGGTTCTGTATTTTCCCGATCAATAGCAGATAGCTGATTAAGAGTAGTATCAATAGTATCTCGAATAGTGCGATCGCTCGCCGCCGCCACACCTTCCCAAACCCGTTTAATAGCAGCTTCAGTTAAAAGAGGTAAATTTTCTAACTCGTCAGTATTGTTCATACTTCTCAGAAATATACTTTAAATTACCCAATCACCAATCACCAATCACCAATCACCAAAATTTCTGTAATCCTCCCACAGTTAGAAGATATTTTCCCTACAATATACGTTGATAGGCTAAAAAGTTGCTGGGAAATTAGGTAAAAAACTAATCATGACTATTTACCACAGCGTAGGCACATTTAAAGGTGTTGGGGGAATTGATCTGTATTATCAAAACTGGAATCCAGGGGGTAAAATCAGGGGGATATTAGCATTAGTACATGGACTCGGAGGACACAGCGGACTTTACAAAAATATAATTGAACATTTGTTACCTCAGCAATATGCTGTTTATGGCTTAGATTTGCGTGGTCATGGACAATCACCAGGTCAAAGAGGTTACATTAATACTTGGTCTGAGTTTCGTAATGACGTGCGAACATTCTTAAAAATGATTCAACAGCAACAACCAGAATCTCCAATTTTTCTATTTGGACACAGCATGGGAGGAATGATAGTTTTAGAGTATGCTTTGCGTTATCCAGAAGATATATCTGCATTACAGGGAGTAATTGCAGTTGCACCTAGTATTGGAGAAGTGGGAGTATCACCAGTGCGCGTACTCTTGGGAAAAATGCTTTCGAGGTTGTGGCCGCGTTTTTCCTTAAATACTGGACTCGACATCACCGCAGGTTCAAGAGATCCGAAAATTGTAGCTACCTACACTCAAGATACCTTACGCCATACCCGTGCAACAGCCCGGTTTTCCACAGAGTTCTTTACTACATTAGCTTGGATTAATGCCCACGCCCATGAATGGACAGCACCTTTATTAATTTTACATGGTAGTGCTGACAGAGTAGTTTTTCCAGAGGGTAGTGAAATTTTTTATCAACGAGTGACTTGTGCAGATAAGTTGCGTATTGAATATCCGGGAGCATATCACGATTTACATTGTGATCTTAATTATCGTGAATTTCTAGCTGATTTGAGTAATTGGATGGAGCAGCATTTAATTAGAGAACTGGGAAAATTAGAACCAGTGATGAGTAATGAGTGATCGTTCATTGCGGCTGTAGATTGGTAGAGTGGAAAGATAACAAAACATCAACTCGCCAGATTTCATCGTATAACATGGGCAGTATTTGGGAACTCGATTTTTACTCTCGTCCGATATTGGACGCAAATCAAAAAAAAGTTTGGGAAGTCTTAGTGTGTGAAAGTCCTACTGATGTACGCACTAAAACAGACTCCTTGTTTCGCTATGCTCAATATTGCCCTAGTACCCAAGTAAATTCGGTTTGGTTGCGGACAGCGTTACAGGAAGCGATCGAGAAAGCGGGAAAAGCGCCAATTAAAATCCGCTTTTTCCGTCGGCAAATGAATAATATGATTACAAAAGCCTGTCAAGATATAGGTATTCCCGCCTTACCTAGTCGTAAAGCATTAATTCTCAATCAATGGATACAACAGCGAATGGAGGAAGTTTATCCCCAAGAACCAGGATATCAAGGCGGTACAAATTCTTCTGTACGTTTAGAAAGACCTTTACCCCAGCGTTTACCGGATGCGCTGGAAGGCAAACAATGGGCATTTGTGAGTTTAGAAGCAAGTGATTTTGCAGATATGCCAGATTGGGAAATTGGCTTTGGTGAAGCTTTTCCCCTAGATTTAGCCCAGTTACCCCCAGAAACGCGTATTCCAGGAATTTTGATTTTTTCACCTAGAGCTTTGCCCATCGCTGGGTGGATGTCAGGTTTAGAGTTAGCTTATTTGCGATTCGATACCAGTCAAGGAGACAGATTGATATTAGAAACTGGTGCAACGGAAAGCTGGGTTGTGGCAAATATCAGAACACCTCAACTGCTCAAAGAAGCACAAGGATTTGAAGCAGCCAAACAACAAGCCAATGGAGTCCATTTTATTGGTGTCCAGTCCGATCCCCAAGCTCAAGCTTTTGCTGGTTTTTGGCTGTTACAAGAGGTAAATCTATAGTAGGTGACAGGTAACAGGTGACAGGTGACAGGTGACAGGTGACAGGTGACAGGTAACAGGTGACAGGTGACAGGTGACAGGTGACAGGTGACAGGTGACAGGTGACAGGTGACAGGTGACAGTAAATAGGCAGGGGAGCAGGGGAAGTAGGGGAAGTAGGGGAGATAACCCCCAATCACCAATCACCAATCACCAATCACCAATCACCAATCACCCAAAAATTACGACTGTTGAGGCACGCTGATGAGATAATAGCTAGGTCTATCTGAGCTTTACCATCCAAAATCCACAATTAATCAAGGGAAATGGGTTCTGCAAAATTGTCACAAGATACACTAGCGGAACAGTTGCTAGAACTGGCTTTAAAATCTGGCGCAGAGGCTGCGGAAGTGTATCAGTCCCGATCGCTTTCTCGTCCTGTGTTTTTTGAGGCCAACCGCTTAAAACAACTAGAAACCAGTCAATCTGAAGGTACAGCATTGCGGCTATGGCGAAACGGTCGTCCGGGACTGACTGTGGCTTACGGTTCTGTAGCTCCTCAAGGGATGGTAGAACGAGCTTTAGCTCTCAGTCAGTTAAATCACCCTGAACCTGTAGAAGTCAGTAGTAATTCTGAAAAATATTACCCTGATTTGGGGGAAGCTGTTTCAGTGGAAAAATTGATAGACTGGGGCAAAAGTGCGATCGCTATCGTGCGTGAATTCTATCCTGATGTTCTCTGTAATAGTGATTGGGAATGTGATGTAGAAAATACTCGGTTAATCAACAGCAAAGGTTTAGATTGTCACTATACTGATACTACTCTCAGTTGCTATATGTCCGCAGAATGGGTCAGGGGTGATGATTTTCTCAGTGTTGCGGATGGACAAACCCAGCGGGGTGAACTTAATCCTGCCAGAGTAGCACATCAAATTTTACAGCGATTAAATTGGGCAAAAGAAAACGTTTCTACCCCTAGCGGTCGGTTTCCAGTTTTATTTACTTCCAAAGCTGCGGATATGATTTGGGGAACTGTCCAAGCAGCTTTAAATGGTAAACAAATTTTAGAAAAAGCTTCCCCTTGGGCGGAAAAACTAGGTCAACCTGTTGTTGCACCCTCTCTCACCCTTTACCAAAACCCCCAAGCTGGTCCTTACAGTTGTCCTTTTGATGATGAAGGCAATCCTACCCAATCTTTGATATTTATCGAAAACGGAATTTTACGCAATTTTTATAGCGATCGCACTACCGGCAGACTATTAGGTATTGGTAGCACTGGTAATGGTTTTCGTCCTGGTTTGGGTAGTTATCCCACCCCTGGTTTATTCAATTTTCTTATCCAACCTGGTAAGGCAACCTTACAAGAATTAATTCAAGATATGGATGAAGGTTTAATTGTTGATCAAATGCTAGGAGGAGGAGGAGGAATTTCTGGTGATTTTTCTATCAATATTGATTTGGGATATTTGGTAAAAAAAGGTCAAATAATTGGTAGAGTTAAAGATACAATGGTTGCCGGTAATGTTTACACAGCCCTCAAACAAATAGTTAAAATCGGTGGGGATGCAGACTGGAATGGTTCTTGTTATACTCCATCTTTGATAGTCGAAGGACTTTCTACAACGGGAAAAAATAGTTGATTTCAGGTGACTGGGGACTGGGGACTGGGGAC
>NZ_JADEXH010000074.1:0-16345 GCF_015207205.1 Sphaerospermopsis sp. LEGE 08334
GACTGGGGACTGGGGACAAAAATTTTAGATTTTAGATTTTAGATTTTAGATTGGAGTTCGTGAAATACAATCCAAAATCCAAAATCCAAAATTCTACCACCAATCACCAATCACCAATCACCAATGAGCCATTATAGAAAATTATGATTTATGGAGGTTATTTTTCAATTTTGAATATTGAATATTGAATTTTAAATTTTAAATTATGATTTCCCCGGACATACTAACCCAGCGTTTTCGCAACTTCTGGCAGTCCAAAAAAAGTTTAACAATATCTTCAATGGGCTATGCCAATGTTGAAGCTTGTGCGATAGGAATTATTGCAGCTTTATCAGCAGTATTACTCAAACAAGGTTCAGGTTGGTTGGGAACATGGCGAGTTCACAGTACCCAACTTTTACCAGCTTGGCTAACTTTACCTTTAATTGGGATGAGTTTTGGCTTTTTAGCAGGTTGGTTGGTACAAAGGTTAGCACCAGAAGCAGCGGGTAGTGGTATTCCTCAAGTCAAAGCTAGTCTTGCCAATGTTCCTATTAAGTTATCCTGGCGAGTGGCATTAATTAAGTTACTCAGTGCTATCATTGCCTTGGGTTCAGGTATCACATTAGGAAGACAAGGTCCCACTGTCCAAGTGGGTGCAGGTTTAGCGGCCGGAATGAGTCGCACTTTTCCCACTTCCCCAGAACATCGCCGGCAAATGATCGCCGCAGGTGCGGGAGCAGGTTTATCTGCTGCTTTTAACGCCCCTATTGCTGGGGTATTATTTATTATTGAAGAATTACTCCAAGATGTATCAGGACTAACTTTAGGAACTGCCATTATTGCCTGTTTTATCGGTGGTGTAATTTCCCGATTATTAGGTGGTGGAAGTTTGCAACTAAACCTGGAATTAATGGACTATTCTAGCCGGTTTTCCCTGCAAGAAATTCCTATATTTTTATTGTTGGGTGTGTTGGCAGGGTTGCTAGGTGCTGTATTTAATCACGGTTTAATATTCAGTATTAAAACTTATCGGAGATTACACATTAGCTTACCGCTAAGAGTGGCTTTAGCTGGCTTGATTTCGGGTTTAATTGTGGCATTACTCCCAGAATATTATCGTGATAATGCTGGTTTGCGGGAGTATATGATTGCCAGTCAACCAAATCTTTTGTTAGCAATTATCACTTTTATTACTCAATTTATTTTAACATTAATTGCTTTTGGTTCTGGCGCTCCAGGGGGATTATTTGCACCTAGTTTAATTTTAGGTTCTTGTTTAGGTCATATCGTTGGAGTTTGTGAGTTTCAACTGTGGGGTTTTGGTTCTCCTACTACCTACGCTTTAGCCGGAATGGGGGGATTTTTTAGCGCCGTTTCCAAAGTTCCAATTACAGCTATTGTCATTATTTTTGAAATGACGACAGATTTCAATCTTGTATTACCTTTAATGATTGTTTCTGTCACCTCTTATTTAGTAGCAGATCAAGTTGTACCTGGTTCACTCTATGAAAAACTTTTACTATTGAATGGGATCAAACTACAAAAAAATGTTCCACTTGAAGGGGTATTAACAGAATTAAAAGCCCAGGATGTAATGCAGCAACGGGTAGAAACTCTAGAGGCAGAAATGTCGATAGAAGAATCAATTCAAGCCTTTTCTCGTTCTCATCATCGGGGTTTTCCAGTAGTAGAAAAAAATCAATTAGTGGGAATTATTACTCAATCAGATATACAAAATATTTACCCCTTCCAGCATACAGCTTTAAGGGAAATCATGACACCAAAACCAATCACAGTTAAGCCGACACAAACCCTGAGTGATGTACTGTATTTACTGGATCGTTATCAAATTAGTCGTTTACCAGTGGTAGAAAAACAAAAATTGATTGGTATTATTACTCGTGCAGATATTATTAGAGCAGAAGCAGATCGTCTGAACTGTAAAAATGGCATGACTGGACCACAACCAGAACCATCTTATGTTGTTTATCAGACGCGATCGCCTAATATTGGTAGAGGTAGATTATTAGTTACACTTGCTAACCCAGATACAGCAGAAACTATTTTACAAATGGCTGCTACTATTGCCCGCGATCGCCATTATGAATTAGAGTGTTTACAAATTATTTTAGTATCCCGTAACAGTTCCCCCTCAGAAACAAAAGTTAGAACCGCAAAAAGTCGTCGTTTACTTAACAAAGCAGAAGCTTTAGCCAAAAAATGGGATATTCCCATTCATACACAAATAAGAGTCGCCCATGATGTCGCCCAAGCCATTTTAGAAACAATTAAAGAACGTCATATAGATTTAACTTTCATGGGTTGGAAAGGAAATACTTCCACCCCAGGACGCATTTTTGGTACTGTTGTTGATACTATAATTCGTCAAGCTACCTGTGATGTAGTTGTCGTTAAGTTAGGTAATTATTTAAAACATCCCTATTTTAACCGTTGGTTAGTACCAATGGCAGGGGGACCAAATGCACCTATAGCTATTAAATTATTACCAGCTTTAGTCACATTAGGAAATGAGCCTGAAATTCGCCTCACTCAAGTATTTAAACCATCGGAATTAAAACCTAATATGCAATTTTTAGAATCATATACTCGTCAGTTAATCCGACATCGCAATTTACATAGTAATGTTTTTGCAACACCTATAGAAGCTGATTCTGTTACGGAAGGAGTAATTAATTTAGTTAAAAAAGAAGATTTTGATGTAGTAGTTTTAGGTGCTTCTCGTGAGGGTTTACTACAACAAGCAATTCACGGTAATATTCCTGAAAATATTGCTTCTGGTGTTGATAGTACAGTAATTTTAGTGAGAGGAGAAATTAATTAATAATAGGTGATTGGTGATTGGTGATTGGTGATTGGTGATTGGTGATTGGTGATTGGTGATTGGTGATTGGTGATTGGTAATTGGTGATTGGTAATTGGTGATTGGTAATTGGTGATTGGTAATAGGTGATTGGTAACTAGATCATGATTTTAGAACGAAATATAACCAACGCATTTCAAATGGATGAAAGCACGTAGCAACGCCATGTAAACTCTTGGAGTGTGTAGAGTCGCATTGCTACTGTTTTACCACAAACCGTTTAATAAAATTTCTTCAACAACTTGTTAGAAAATAACAGTACAAAAACTAACAAACTTAACTGAATTTGCCAAGGTGCTATAATCAGGCTCAGAAGCAGCGTTACAGCCGTCAACACACCTGCAATATAAGCAACTTCATCATTATGTTTGTTCCAAAAATAACCAGTAACTAACCCAGTAAGTAATGGAATCAGAAAAAACAAAGGCATTTTACCAAGTCCTGAACTAACAGCCTAATGGTTGAAATCTATAGATTCAACCTATATTTATCATAAGAATTGATTATACACTTACGTATGTTTTCTTGACAATACTTTTTTTAAACTGAGCTTAAACTGAGGATAGGAAACAGTTTAAATTATATAATTGGGTATATTATTGAAATTTCCTGGCTTGTACTCACATATTGAGCAAGCATATTAAATTTTGAAGTAGCATTTTTAACTAAAAAATCGAATGTTGAACATTCCGCAATTACTAGCAACAGAACTAGAACTTAAACCCCATCAGGTGCATAACGCACTGGAACTTTTCGCTGAAGGTGCGACAATTCCCTTTATTGCACGGTATCGCAAAGAACGCACTGGAGAAATGAATGAAGTGCAATTGCGGGACTTATCTGATAGACATACATACTTAACAGAATTAGAAGAAAGAAAGCAAGTAATTTTAAATGCGATTACCGAACAAGGTAAACTCACAGAAGAACTAAAAGAGAAAATCGCATCTTGTCTGCAAAAAACAGAACTTGAGGATTTATACTTACCATACAAACCAAAACGCCGCACTCGTGCAACTATCGCTAGAGAGAAAGGACTAGAACCTTTAGCAGCATTTATTAAATCATTAAATGTGAAAAATGGCGTAGGTGCTGACTTAGAAACAGAAGCAGCAAAATATATTTCTGAAGAAAAAGGCGTAAAAAATGCAGAAGAAGCATTAAAAGGCGCATCAGATATTTTAGCCGAAGAAGTAGCAGAAAAAGCTGAATTACGCGCCTATCTGCGGGATTATTTCTTAGCTGAAGGGGTGTTTGTTTCCCGTATTAAAGATGAACATCCTGAAGGTACAACCAAATTTGAAATGTACCGCAATTATCAAATCAAAGTCAAAAATATTGCCCCTCATAATATGCTGGCTTTGTGTCGGGGGGAAGCGGAAAAAATCTTAAATTTTGACATTGATTTTGATGAAGATTTTGTACTTTCCTATTTAGAATCCCAAGAAATAAAAACCAAAGTCAGAAATATCAGAGACTTTTATCAAGCAATGTTAAAAGATGCCTTTAACCGCTTGATGAAAACCTCACTTATCAGTGAAGTAATTTCTGAAAAGAAAACTTATTCTGATATAGAATCAATCAAAACCTTTGAAGCTAATTTGCGGGAATTATTGTTATCTGCACCTGCGGGAATGAAACCAACTTTAGCTGTAGATCCAGGTTTTAGAACAGGTTGCAAAGTTGCAGTTTTGGATCAAACTGGTAAATTCTTAGAATATCAAGCTGTATTCCCTCATCAAGCAGCAGAACAACGACAAAAAGCAGCACAAACACTAAAGAAATTAATCGAAAAATACAACATTGAATTAATCGCCATTGGTAACGGAACAGCATCCCGTGAAACCGATGAATTTGTAGGAGAAGTATTAACAACTTGTGAAAGAAAACCGATTAAAGTCATAGTCAATGAATCTGGTGCTTCCATATATTCAGCCAGCAAAGTTGCACTTGCAGAATTTCCTGATTTAGATGTTACCGTCAGAGGTGCAATTAGTATCGGGAGAAGATTACAAGATCCCCTAGCAGAATTAGTAAAAATTGACCCCAAATCAATTGGTGTAGGACAATATCAACACGACGTTGATCAAAAACTTTTGAAAAAGAAACTCGATGAAACAGTAGAAAGTTGTGTGAATTATGTGGGAGTAGATTTAAACACCGCATCCAAAGAATTGCTAACCTTTGTTTCAGGAATTACCCCCACAGTTGCTAACAATATAATTGCTTATCGCAACCAAAATGGCGCATTCAAAAATCGCAAACAACTGTTAAAAGTAGCGAAACTCGGACCAAAAGCTTATGAACAAGCAGCAGGTTTTTTAAGAATTAGAGATGGAGAAAACCCCTTAGATAACACCGCAGTTCACCCAGAAAGTTATCCTGTAGTAGAGGCGATCGCTAAAGATTTACAAGTACCATTAAAACAGGTAACACAAATAGCCGAAAACCTGAAAAAAACCAACCTCAAAAAATACGTAACTGATAATATTGGAGAACCCACACTCAGAGATATTCTCAACGAACTAGAAAAACCTGGAAGAGATCCCCGTGCAGAATTTAAGTATGCAACCTTCAAAGAAGGAATAAAAGAAATTAGCGACTTAAAAGAGGGAATGGAACTAGAAGGAATTATCACAAATGTTGCTAACTTCGGTGCATTTGTTGATATCGGAGTACATCAAGATGGTTTAGTTCACATATCCCAACTTGCAGATAGATTTGTAGATGATCCTAAGAAAATAGTCAAAGTTGGACAAGTAGTAAAAGTCAGAGTGTTAGAAGTGAACGAAAAATTAAAACGCATTGGTTTATCCATGAAAGCAGTCAAACAATAGAATTAACCCTCACGCAAAGACGCAATCTCCGTCAGGAGATCCCGCAGGGTAGACGCAAAGAAAGAATCTAATTCTCTCTGCGACTCTGCGCCTCTGCGTGCAAAAAATCATCCTTCCGATATACCTCCATCCTATCCATCAACAGATGTGAAAACTGCAAAATTCTTTAAAAATAAAAGTAGCAGTTACAGAGGTAAAAATAATGTGGGCGACATTCTTAACCGCACTCGCAACAGCATTAAGCTTGTTAATTGTCGATATCATCTTTCCTGGTGTGAGGATTGCCAATTTTCCCGCAGCTTTAATTGCAGGGTTAGTAATTGGTGTAATTAATGGTTCAATTAAACCAATTATTTCCTCCCTATCTTTACCATTGACTTATGTAACTTTCGGTGGATTTTCTTTAGTAGTTAATGGAATTTGTTTTTGGTTAGCATCAATTTTAGTTCCTGGGTTTAGAGTACAAGGAATTATTGCTTTTCTTCTCGCTCCAGTAGTTCTATCTTTGGCTAATACCTTCATCAATAAATACTTTGCAGAAAAGAATCTGGAGTTACAAGGCAATAATAGTCAAATCACGACTGAATCTTAATTTAATCATCAAATACTGTGCTGAAAGTTTGCATATCAAGGGCGGGCAAGATGCCCACCCCACAAGATTCAACAGAAGATTTAAATTGAATTATTGACTTTTGCTATGCAAATTTGATGATTTTTAGCTTTGTAGTTTTCAGATTTTAAGTAACTCCAATAAAGAGGAATTATCCCATGAAATTAACTCGTTTGCTGCTTGGTTTATTCTTACCTCCTGTGGGAGTATTTCTGACAGAAGGTGTAGGTATAACTTTGATAATTAACATTTTGTTAACCTTGTTAGGTTGGCTTCCTGGTAGTATTCATGCACTGTGGGTAATTACCAAACATGAAGAAAGATTGAATAGAGGGGAAGGTTTTTAGTTGAATTTTGGCAGATAAATTGCAGTTTGTGTGGGAGCATCCCAATGTTGAAAAAAATAAACACAGCCACACCAAAAACTCTCGATCAACCCTCTTACCTTTGTATCCTTTGCGCCCTTTGCGGTTCAATCATATTCAGCTTTGGTGCATATTATTTCCATAGATTAAAATAAATTTACACATTTGGGATGCTCCAGTTTGTGTTCAATAAATTTCTTCCACTAAGAGATTTTCTGCTGCTTCTAACATAGATGCAGCAATATCTTTTAAATCATCCCGATTATTTAAATAAGTTCTTAAAGCTTCCATCGGATCTATACTGCTACTGGCGCTTAATTCAGGAATCCGAGGTTTAGCTAATTGACTAACTAATTCTGGTTGAATTGTATAAGTATGTGCTGTATTTAAAGCTTTATGAATTGCGGAATTTTCTATTAAATCTAATTGTTCAGAACGCAATTTATAGATTAACCTAACTACAGTTTCTTCAAGATTATACTTGGATATTGCCTTCAACAAAACTTCCTGCGGATCATCACTTTTAGATAAATCTACCTCAATAGTACGAAATGTCCGCACAGGTAAAGAACAAAATTCCCACTCTACATTACCTTTTTCCAACTCTACCATCACATAACCTTTATCTTCCTTCTCCTCACTAAAATCAACCCGTTCAATACTCCCAGGATAAATCACCGGTGGATCATTAGATTTATTCAGATTTTGATGGCAGTGAACATGACCTAAAGCTACATAATCAAAACAAGGTCGTGTTAATAAAGAAATAGGTAAAGTAAAACCCTTACCCACAGCTAACAAACTTTCAGCACCTAACATAGCATTATCCGCCATCAAATGTGCTAAAAGCACGGTAGGTACATCAGGATCAAGCTTTCTTACTTCCCCTTCTAAAACCACTTCTAACCGTTCTGTTAAAAGTTGATTCACTTCAGCCATAGATAAACCCGCTGTTTCCTTACGAGTCATCAACATGGAACGAGTCAACCAAGGAAGGGTAATAACTTGTACCTTACCGCTACGGGTTGGGATATGATGGGTAGTTAAAGTATCACCGACGACGAAACCAGGAACGCCAAGAGTACGGTAAATATTGAGACTTGCACCGCCGACTCCTTGGGAATGTAAGTCATGATTTCCCACTAACAAAACTGTAGGTATATTGGCATCTACAAGGCGGCGGAACTGACTAGCAAATGCTTCTTGTACGTAGGGTGCGGGTGTGGCATCGGGAAAAGCATCACCACCGAAAATCACCATATCTACTGGTTCTGATAAAGCGCGATCAATACATAAAGATAGGGTATTGACAAAATCTTCTAATCGTGTATTTAAGCCTGTGGTGGGGTTGATGCGGCCGTGGGAGAAACCGCTTCCTATGTGGATGTCTGAAAGGTGTAGGATTTTGATCATGTTGCTGAGTGGGATTTTTTTTGAAACGAACCGCAAAGAACGCAAAGGACACGAAGGTAAGAGGGTTTAATTTTTATCTGCGTTTATCTGCGTTTATCTGCGTTCGATTTTTTTGATGTTCTATTCTATTACTGTTAGATTACTACTTTTTGAACGAACCACGAAGGTACGAAGGACACGAAGGTAAGAGGGTTTAAGAGAGATTTTCCATAGGTTTTAATTTTTATCTGCGTTTATCTGCGTTCGATTATTTTTGATGCTTGGGTTATGTTACAATTACGGGCATATTTAAGCATACATCTTTCTATGTTACAACCAGGTCAGTCTTTACAACAACGTCCCTATTATGTCATAGAAGAAGAAATAGGTTCTGGGGGTTTTGGTGTTACTTTTAAAGCAAAACATCAGGATTTGGATTTACCCGTTGTTATTAAAACTCCTAACAGTCGTTTGTGTAGAGATGCTAATTATTCTAAATATGTGGAAGGTTTCCGCAAGGAAGGAAGAAGATTAGCAGAAATTACCAAACTTCAACATCCCAATATTGTCAGAATTACAGATTTTTTTGAAGAGGATGGTTTACCATGTCTGGTGATGGATTTTGTAAACGGTAAAAATTTATATCATTTAGTAAGAGAAAAAGGAATTTTATCAGAAGCAATTGCTATTGATTATATTAAACAAATTGCTGACGCTTTATCTCTTTGTCATGAAAACGGCATTATTCACCGGGACGCACATCCTGGAAATATGATTTTAAGAGAAAATAGCAATACTGTAGTTTTGATAGATTTTGGTTTAGCGGGAAATGTGAATAGTCAAAGTATTAACCAAGCTGCTAATTTAGCTTTTGCACCTTGGGAACAAATGTTAGAAACGGAAAAATCAGCAACGATAGATGTTTATACTTTAGCTGCTTCTTTGTTTTATTTAGTGACTGGAGATACCCCCATTGCATCTTTAGCCAGAAAGTTAAATAATCGTGCTTTAATAGAACCAAAGGAATTAAATTCAAGAATTAGTGATAAGTTAAATCAAGCGATTGTTAAAGGTTTAGAATTAGAACCTATAAACCGTCCGCAAACCATGAAGGAATGGGTGGATTTATTTTCTAATAATAATGTAGAAATTTGTAACGAAACATCTGTGCAAAAATCCTTAACAAACCAAGAGATAGAATTAGAATCAGATGTAGGAATAGACTACATAAAACTAAGTAAATTACTCAAAGCTAGGAAATGGGAAGAAGCAGATGAGGAAACAGCACAAATTATGTTAGGTGTTGCAAAACGGGAGAAGGAAGGTTACTTAGAAGTAGAACATATTGATAATTTTCCCTGTGCAGACCTCCGCACTATTGATCAATTGTGGGTAAAATACAGTAATGGTAAATTTGGTTTTTCTGTACAGAAAAGGATTTATCAAGGTTTGGGGGGAACGAGAGAATATAACTCTGAAATCTGGGAGAAGTTCGGAGATAAGGTAGGATGGAGGATAGAAGACTGGTTATATTACGAAGATATTATTTTTGATATAAAAGCACCAGAAGGCCACCTACCCTACATTTTACTTTGGGAAGATCATGGAGATTTGGAAGGATTGGGGGGTAGTGAAGTTATATCTTCTCTCGCGTCGAGACTTGTAGATTGTAACATTTAAAAATTACAGAAAATTATTCAGTCAAAATTAAATGAAATGACATACAAGATTTCCCGTCATGCACAAATAGAAATGGAAAGACGACAGATTTCTCTTTCTTCAGTTGAATCTGTGTTAGACAATCCCCAACAAATTATAATAGAAAGAGAAGGACGGAAAGTATATCAATCAAAAGTTGACTTTGGTAACGGTAAAATCTTCTTACTGCGTATTATTGTTGCAGATGATATTGATCCTAAAGTTGTAATTACTGTTTATCGAACTAGCAAAATTGAAAAATACTGGAGAGAATCATGAAAATTACCTACGACGCAGAAGTTGATGTTTTAAGAATTATATTCAGCAATGTACCAATTGAAGAAAGTGATGAAGAAAAACCAGGAATCATTTTAGATTATGACGACACTGGAAATATTGTAGGAATTGAAATCATAGATGCTTCCAAACGTATGGATAATCCCTGTTCAGTTGAATATTCTGTTAGTAATTCTTAGGTTGAGTTATTGTAAATAAATCTTACGTAATCAACAATGTGTAGATATTGGGTTTCACTTTCTCAGAATCAGGATATCCAGAATTAAAGGATGTACAGGATGGTAATTTTTAGATGGTTTGTTGGTGATGAAAATTGCATTTTGTCAGAATCAGGATAACCAGGATTAAAGGATTAACAGGATGGTATTTTTTAGATAGTTTAAATTATTCAAAACCAATCATTCAAAAACATCCTGAAAAATACTCAACTTCCCATCATAAATCATCCAATCATATCCTGATAGCGAAGCGTGGCGTTAGCCATAAATCCTATAATCCTAGACATCCTGATTCTGACAATCTCTTCTTAGCGTCTTTGCTTCTTAGCGTCTCTGCGCGAAACTTAAATCTCAAAAATCCCTACAAATAACTTATCAATCACATCCTGAAAATCCTCAAATCCTGGACATCCTGATTCTGACAAAAAAATTCTAACTTTTGACTTTTGACTTTCCGAAGGGTGTCCTGATTCTGACAAATACAAAATATTAGTCATTAGTAATTAGCCATTTTTAACACTTTACCAATGACCAATGACCAATGACCAATAACTAAAAACTAAATGTGAATACCACACTCAGTTTTACCAGTTCCTCTCCAACGTCCAGCGCGTTCATCTTCACCTTCACCTACTTTAGTAGTAATAGGTTCATCACCAATGCTAGGATATCCTTGATCATGCAAAGGATTATAAATTACTTTGTGTTCTGCAACATAAGCCCAGCTTTGTTTACGAGTCCAAGCAGCTAAAGGATTAATTTTTAAACGTCCTTGGTTGTCTAATTCAAACACAGGCATATTCGCACGGGTAACAGCTTGGTCACGACGGCGGCCTGTAATCCAAGCTACTGTGTTTAGTTCGTTCAAACCGCGTGTTAAAGGTTCAATTTTAGTAACGTCGTGGAATTTGATAATATCTGTATCCCATAATGCTTCACCGTACTTAGCCGCAAAAGCTTCACGGGTGTCTACATCAGGTGCTTTGTAGGTTTTTAAATCTAGGTTATATAGGTCTTTTGCTTTAGCAACTAATTCTAAAGTTTCTTTGAAGTGATACAGAGTATCTAGGAAGATAACGGGTACTGGATGCTTGAGTACAGTATATAAAATGTGGGTGAGGATGATGTCATCAACGTTAAACGCGCTGGTTTGTACTAACCCTGTGGGGATGTTTTCCACAGACCAAGCTAAAATCTCTGTAGGGGTAGCGGTTTCAAATTTCTGATTTAAGCTATCTAAATCAAAAGTTGCAGCGACTGTCATGATAATTCTCTAGTAAGGTATTTTTACTTTGTGTTAAGTTTCATCCTACCTTATTAAAGACACCTATTCCTATCGTTATTGTCAATAATTTAGGTAATTATTTTGTACGGGTATTACTACACGGTAGATTTTGGAGTCTGTTTTTAAACGCAGATGGACGCAGACAAACGCAGATATTATATATAATTTAATACATTTAATACATATTTATTGCCATTTTTCACCACCGGGTAATTCAATGATAATTTCTGTAATAGCTTTTGGTAATTCTTTGACAGAATGTACATAAGTTAATTCTAAAAACTTGAAAGCAATGGAAATTATTTGATATTTATCTACCATTTCTGCTAGTTGAAATTCAGTGTAGATACCATTTAAAACTTCTACGCTTGCATCACCTATTGCTAATTCTATTTCTTCTTCTAAATAATTCTCCCATTCGTCTTTATTGATGTAATAGGATTTTTTGTTTTCCTTAAGATTGATTTTTTTGATTTCTACTAAAGCGTTACGAATAGATACAACCCAAGAATTTGTTAACCGTTGTTCTATTTGATTTTTAATCAAGTGTATTAACAACACCCTTAAAAATGATTGAATATTCCTTAAAATTGCCTGTTTACTCATCCCCTCTAACTCATCTACAATTGCTAACGCATCTTCATATCTTCCCGCTAAGATGCTATTTCTCAAGTCTATTAATTCCTGTGTCATTTTTTATCACCTCTTAGCTGTTACCTAATTTCCAATTTTCACCACCGGGGAACTGTATCACAGCATTATTAATAATTCCCGTTAATTCACTACTGGGATAATTATATGTTAATTGTAATAAATTATGAGCTTCATTTATAATTTGTTGTTTATCAACAATTTCCGCTAGTTGAAATGGGGTATACATACCATTTGCAACTTCTATACTTGCATCAGAAATAGCTGCTTCTATTTCTTCCTGTAACCATGTATCCCATTCATCTTTATTGATGTAATAGGATTTTTTGTTTTCTTTAAGATTGATTTTTTTGATTTCTACCAAGGAATTACGAATAGAAGCTACCCAAGAATTTGTTAATCTTTGTTCGATTTGATTTTTGATCAAATGAATTAACAACACCCTTAAAAATGATTGAATATTCCTTAAAATTGCCTGTTTACTCATCCCCTCTAACTCATCTACAATTGCTAACGCATCTTCATATCTTCCCGCTAAGATGCTATTTCTCAAGTCTATTAATTCCTGTGTCATTTTTTATCACCTCTTAGCTGTTACCTAATTTCCAATTTTCACCACCGGGGAACTGTATCACAGCATTATTAATAATTCCCGTTAATTCACTACTGGGATAATTATATGTTAATTGTAATAAATTATGAGCTTCATTTATAATTTGTTGTTTATCAACAATTTCCGCTAGTTGAAATGGGGTATACATACCATTTGCAACTTCTATACTTGCATCAGAAATAGCTGCTTCTATTTCTTCCTGTAACCATGTATCCCATTCATCTTTATTGATGTAATAGGATTTTTGATTTTCTTTTAAATTGATATCTTGAATTTCTACCAAGGAATTACGAATAGAAGCAACCCAAGAATTTGTCAACCGTTTTTCTATTTGATTTTTAATCAAATGAATTAACAATATCTTGATAAAAGATTTGATTTGTCTTAATATCGCTTTTTTACTCATCCCCTCTAACTCATCTACAATTGCTAACGCATCTTGATAACGTCCTGCTAAAATACTATTTCTCAAGTCTATTAATTCCTGTGTCATATTAATTAACCTCAAAGGTTATTTAATAGTATTATAACAAATAATTCATAACTTTGATCAAAATAAAATCCCCGATGTCTTGAAGAAGTCGGGGATCTGGAGTTATTTAGTTGTTATAGTTTAATAAGGCCATTTCCAGTCTCTAATTTCTGGCATATCTTCACCGTGTTTCTCGATGTATTGCTTATGTTCAATCAATTTATCTTGTAATTTTTGTTTCACATAAGCGGCTTTATAACCCAATTTTGGTACACGATCAATTACATCCATTACTAAATGGAAACGATCTAAATCATTCATTACCACCATATCAAAAGGTGTGGTAGTTGTACCTTCTTCTTTGTAACCACGAACATGAATATTATTGTGGTTTGTATGACGATAGGTAAGACGATGAATTAACCAGGGATAGCCATGAAATGCAAAGATAATTGGTTTATCTGTGGTAAAGATGATATCAAAATCTTTGCTGCTTAAACCGTGGGGATGTTCACTTTTTGGTTGTAGTGTCATCAAGTCTACAACGTTCACTACCCGCACTTTTAATTCGGGGAAATTTGTCCGTAGAATATCCACCGCCGCTAGGGTTTCTAAGGTGGGAATATCCCCCGCACAGGCCATGACTACATCGGGTTCACCATCTTGATCATTACTTGCCCATTCCCAAATTCCTAAACCTTTGGTACAGTGTTTAATGGCTGCATCCATGTCTAAGTATTGTAATGCTGGTTGTTTTCCAGCTACTATCACATTTACATAGTTACGACTTCTTAAACAATGGTCGGTTACTGATAATAAAGTGTTAGCATCGGGTGGAAGATAAACACGAATAACGTCGGCTTTTTTGTTAATTACATGATCTAAAAAACCAGGATCTTGGTGAGAGAAACCGTTATGATCTTGTCGCCAAACGTGGGAAGTGAGAAGATAATTTAAAGATGCGATCGGTCTTCTCCAAGAAATATGACGAGTTGTTTTTAACCATTTGGCGTGTTGGTTAAACATCGAGTCAATGATATGAATAAATGCTTCATAACAGGAGAAGAAACCATGTCTTCCTGTTAGCAAATATCCTTCTAACCATCCTTGACAGTTGGTTTCACTCAGCATTTCCATCACCCGACCATTTGCTGATAAATGATCATCTTCGGGTATGGTTTCTGCTACCCAGGTGCGGTTAGTGACTTCTAGTACAGGGTCGATGCGGTTGGATGCGGTTTCATCTGGTCCAAAAACTCGGAAGTTCTTACTCTCCAGGTTTTCTTTCATCACATCCCGCAGGAATTTTCCAGTAACTTTTGTAGCTTCAGCGTTAACAGTACCGGGTTTGGGGACTGCTACTGCATAGTTGCAAAAGTCTGGCATTTTTAGATCCCGCAGCAAGATACCACCGTTTGCGTGGGGGTTGTCTCCCATGCGTCGCTGGCCTGTGGGTGCGAGTTCTGCAAGTTCGGGAATGAGTTGACCGGTTTCATCAAAGAGTTCTTCGGGTTTGTAACTCTTCATCCAGTCTTCTAAAAGTTTCAAGTGTTCTGGTTTACCAGCTATATCACTAAAGGGGACTTGGTGCGATCGCCAATAGTCTTCTGTTTTCTTCCCGTCTACTTCCTTGGGTCCAGTCCAACCTTTGGGAGTTCTTAAAATTATCATTGGCCATTGCGGGCGTTTTTTGAAACCATGTACCCGCGCTTCTCTTTGGATACCTTGAATTTCGGTAACTATGGTATCTAAAGTTGCTGCCATTTGTTGATGGACATCCGCCGGATCAGCACCTTCCACAAAGTAAGGTTTATAGCCATAGCCGATAAATAGGCTTTCTAGTTCATCATGGGGCATCCGTGCTAATACGGTGGGATTAGCAATTTTATAACCGTTCAAATGTAAAATCGGTAAAACTGCACCATCAGTAACGGGGTTGAGGAATTTGTTAGAATGCCAGCTTGTAGCTAAAGGTCCCGTTTCGGCTTCCCCATCACCCACAACCGCCGCAACTAACAGGTCTGGGTTGTCAAAAGCAGCACCAAAGGCGTGTACTAAAGCATAACCTAGTTCTCCCCCTTCGTGAATAGAACCGGGGGTTTCCGGGGCAACGTGACTAGGAATACCACCAGGGAAGGAGAACTGTTTGAACAGTTTTTGCATTCCCTCTGCATCTTGGGAGATGTTGGGGTAATATTCGCTATATGTTCCTTCCAAGTAGGTGTTAGCTACAAGTCCTGGTCCACCATGTCCGGGTCCTGCGATGTAGATGGTGTTGAGGTCGTATTTTTTAATGATGCGGTTGAGGTGGACGTAAATAAAGTTCAGTCCGGGTGTAGTTCCCCAGTGTCCTAATAAACGGGGTTTAACGTGGTCTTGTTTCAGGGGTTCTTTCAGTAGGGGGTTGTCGAGGAGGTATATTTGTCCGACTGAAAGATAGTTGGCTGCACGCCAATATGCGTTAATTTTGTGTAATTCTGTGTCTGTTAAGGGTTTTTGTTTTGGAGTGCTGGCTAATGTCATTTTCAACTCCGGTAAGAGGTATTTACACCATTGTTTAGTGTAATGGTTTGCTGAGTTGGTGTCATCTTACCTGTGATTTGTTTTTTCGGGGGGTTAATTAACAGTAAGCCAAAAGCTAACAATTACTAACAATTGCTTACTTATGCTCCCAGTTAAAGTCATAGGCTCTTGTTATGTGTGCTTCTTTGGCTGTAAAATAGAATTATGCTACTAGGATTCAAGACAGAACTGAAGGTAAGCAAGCAACAAAGACTACTACTGGCACAACACGCAGGAGTAGCTAGACACGCTTGGAATCAAGGTTTAGCATTATGTCAATAGGTATTATTACATAACAAACTTAATCCTGAAGACAAAATTAAATTTCCCACAGCCATAGATTTACATAAATGGCTAGTAGCAGCCATTAAATCTACCCATCCTTGGTACTATGAAGTGTCTAAATGCGCCCCTCAATACGCATTAAGATATTTGTCAAATGCCCTTAAATCCTTCTTCAAAAAAAGTCAAGGGTTTCCTAA
>NZ_JADEXH010000075.1:0-16331 GCF_015207205.1 Sphaerospermopsis sp. LEGE 08334
ATGACATTTTTGGTGATTTACTGTTTCTCGAATGCCTTTTTTCACTGTATATGTCTGTTTTTATGCTAATTTTGATTTTTTATCTCCGTAATTTCCCTTTGTGACAGTTTGGGGTGCGGAATGTGGGTTAAATGTACATTCTAATTCATCTAACAATTCTGGAGACATAGCAATTGTTAGTTTGTTTTGTTCACGGAGGAGTAAAATCTGATCAGGAAGACCACCCCAAATAATCGCAGATACCCAAATATTCGTATCTAAAACTACCTTCATTATTGATTATTTCTCCTGCGAACTTCTCGCACAACTTCACAAATTTCTTCTGTTGTCAAAGGATTAGGATCATTTACTGCTTCTCTTCTCTTCCTTAATTCCTGCCAATCTATTTTAGGAGCTTTTTTAAAGAAAATACCATCTTCTGTGATGCTAACTGCATATTTTTCACCATTAACAAATTGTTCTCTAATTTCTGGAGGAAGTTCTAAATTTCCTTCTGGTGTGAAAGTAATAGTAATTGTTTTTTCCATAGTTACCTCATTACAGCAGGAGTCAGGAGTCAGGAGTAAAAGTTAGGTTAATTGAACTGACTTTATTTTACAGGACTTACAGAAAATCTCTCTAGTGCGTAATTCCTAATTTAGATGATTTGAAAATTTAGGGGTAATCTCCCTCTGGTTGCTTTCATGCACAGAAAACAATCAAAGGGAAATTACCCCTAATTCGATAGTTGTTAATTATCAACGTGACAATAAAAGGCTTTTTATACTGTCACCTGCGATGCACTGAGCGAAGTCGAAGTGTCACCTGTCACCTAATTACTCAGCAGTAGCCAATTCAGTGCTACCTTTTGTCCGCTTCCGTGTCAAGGTATTATAAACCATGATCCCGATCGCCTTGATCAAGTTACCTTCTAACTCTTTGAACATCTTCATGTTCACACCAAAAGCATCGTTAGCTTCTTCGACAATGCGATCGCCTGTAGCATCATCAATGGGCATTTCATCCAAATTTTGCCGATATTTAGCTTTAAATCCCTTCTCATCGCTAATATCTGCAAATTCATAAAAAGCTGTACCTTCACCTTCTCCCAGGTTCATCGCAGTTACAGCAATGTTTTTGAGAATTTGTCCTCCAGACAAGTCACCCAAATAACGAGTATAGGAATGTGCAACCAACAATTCGGGTGCTGTAGCGGAAATTTCCCGAATGCGGTTTACATAACTCTCACCAGCAGGAGATAATTTGATCTGCTCCCGCCAGTTATAACCATAGTAGTAAGCTAAATCCTGCTCTAAAGAATGCTTGCGGTTCAGTTCAGGAAAATAAATTTTACCAACAACAGGGTGATTTTTGTGCTTTTCCATCTCCTCTTCCATTGCTGAGTAGATGAAATAAAAGTTAGCAACCAGTTTCCGGTATGAATTTTTTTCTACCACTCCTTTTAAAAAGCACTTGACAAAACCAACGTTTTCTGCCATTGTATGCGCTTTTTTTGTACCTACTCGTAACTTGGAGGCTAAATTACTGCTCATGCTAAATTTCTCTACTTTAAAAAGTCAACTGTTGGGATTTTTCACAAATGGCGAAAAAATGCCACTAAAAGGTTACATTAGAACTATTTGATGAGAATTTATATTAAAATTCATTAAGTTACAGTATTTTAGTATTTATTTATACCTTAATTTTGGCAATAGACATTTATTAGGTTATAAATACAAAGCTAATTGCTTGATTTAGCCAACAATGAGGATTTTTTATAGTAAACAATTAATAAGCACCTGTAATGTTACTTAACATAAAATCGTTAAAGTTCATAGTCATTCAGAAAAAAATTACAGGTGTACTGTTTGTTAATAATTCCTCAGAATTGTTGAACAGGGGTTAAAGTGTTATTCTCCGAAATGTTTAATGGTGTGGAGTGTTGAAAAATATGGTTTCTTCTATAACTCGGACTCAAAGCAGTATATCTGATGGTTATGTGACTAGTCTTGCAAGTAATTTTGTTCCTAGTTTGCTATCCTTGCCAAAAACGCCGTTATTTGGTACAGATGGCATTCGGGGAAAAGTGGGAGAATTGTTAAATGCTCCTTTGGCTTTACAGGTGGGTTTTTGGGCGGGTATTGTTTTACGTGATCATGCTGCAAATAATGGTTTAGCAAAAAATGGACCGATAATTTTAGGTCAAGACTCCAGAAATTCTAGTGATATGCTGGCAATGGCGTTAAGTGCAGGTTTAACAGCAGCAGGGTTAGAAGTTTGGTATTTGGGTTTATGTCCCACTCCTTGCGTTGCTTATCTTACCAGCATGACTGACGCTATTGGTGGTGTGATGATATCTGCCAGCCATAACCCACCTGAAGATAATGGTATTAAAATCTTTGGGGCAAATGGTACAAAGCTGTCAAAAGAATTACAAGGGCAAATAGAAGCGGGTTTGCGGGGTAAAGTTGCCACAAATACCAGCATAAGCAACTGTGGAAGACATTATTCAAGAACAGAATTAATAGGAGATTACGGACAGGCACTGCAACAACCATTACATCCACAAGTAAATCTGCAAGGGATGAAAATTGTCTTAGATGTGGCTTGGGGTGCGGCTGTGGGGTTAGCACCGACCGTATTTACCCAGATGGGCGCGGATGTAATTTGTTTACATAACCAAGCGGATGGCGATCGCATTAACGTTAACTGCGGTTCTACCCATTTAGATATTTTGGCTGACGCAGTAAAAGAGTATAAAGCCGATATGGGGTTTGCCTTTGATGGCGATGCAGATCGAGTATTAGCTGTGGATAACACTGGTAGACAAGTTAACGGTGATTACATTCTTTACCTTTGGGGTCGTCATTTGCAAGAGCAACAAAAATTACCAGATAACTTGATTATTTCCACCGTCATGGCTAACCTGGGATTTGAGAAAGCTTGGGAAAAACAGGGTGGTAAATTAATTCGGACCGCAGTCGGGGATCAGTATGTACAAGCAGAAATGTTAAAAACTGGGGGAATGTTAGGGGGAGAACAATCAGGACATATCCTCTGTCGTCATTATGGCATGACTGGAGATGGTTTATTAACAGGATTACATTTAGCCGCAGTGGTGAAAGCAGCAGGAGTTTCCTTAGCAGAAATGGTAGATCAAAGTTTTCAAACCTATCCGCAACTATTACAAAACGTGAGAGTAGAAGACAGAGAAAAACGCTTAGGTTGGGAAAAATGCGAACCAGTACAGAGAGCGATCGCCAAAGCCGAAGCCGCAATGGGTGATAATGGACGGATATTAGTCCGTGCATCTGGCACAGAACCAGTAATTAGAGTTATGGTAGAAGCTGCGGATACGGAATTGGTAAACTATTGGACAAAGGAATTAGTTTCACAAGTACAGGAACATATAGCGTAAATAGGTGACAGGTGACAGGTGACAGTATAGCTGATGCTCATAGCACACCAGATAGATGCTATCAGGAGAAAGAAGAATAAAGAACTAATTTTTCTTCCCCCATACCCTACACCCTGTTCCCTTTCAATTGTCACCTGTCAACTGTCACCTAAACAGTTATGTTCAAAACCAAGAAAAAAAACCAAGTTGAATCAATTTTTGAGTTATTACAGCAGTTTTCATGTATTTAGACTACAGCCTAAATTACTTTACTTCTTCCTTTGCGCCTTTGCTCCTTTGTGTCTTTGCGCGAAACCTAAATCATGATGTGGTTCATTTACCTGAAAGTAGCTGTAAAAACAGCTTTATCAAATATCCAAGAATGTCAACGACGGGGGTTAAATGCTAAAGAATATGCGTTAAATAATTTTAGCTGGGATGCGATCGCACAACAAGTAATTCAAGCATATCAAAAAATAATAGCAGGAGTCAGGAGTCAGGAGTCAGAATCAAGAATTAATGGGATTGATATCCTCAGAGTTAAGAAACTTAAAATTTTGTTGCAATCTGCGAAATGTCCATAGGATAATAATTGATTTATGTCATACTGTCACAGTGAAATAATTATCTTTTCTAATTACAGGGAATCTAGCATGGCTCTCCGTCTTGGTGATACAGTACCTAACTTTACACAAGCGTCTACACATGGCGACATCAACTTTTATGAATGGGCGGGTGATAGCTGGGTAGTATTATTTTCTCACCCTGCTGACTATACACCTGTTTGCACCACAGAATTAGGTACTGTTGCGAAATTAAAACCCGAATTTGACAAACGCAACGTGAAAGCGATCGCTCTCAGCGTTGATGATGTAGAATCTCATAACGGTTGGGTAGGTGATATCGAAGAAACCCAAAACACCGCCCTCAACTACCCAATTTTGGCAGATGCAGACAAAAAGGTTTCTGACCTTTATGATATGATTCACCCCAACGCAGCTGCAAACATCACAGTGCGTTCTGTATTCATTATCGATCCTAACAAAAAACTGCGTCTTTCCTTCACCTACCCCCCCAGCACTGGACGCAATTTTGATGAATTATTGCGGGTAATTGACTCTTTACAATTGACAGATAACTACAGTGTTGCTACACCAGCAGACTGGAAAGATGGTGAAGACTGTGTAATTGTTCCATCTTTAAAAGATCCCGAAGTTCTCAAAGAGAAATTCCCCAAAGGTTATCAAGAAATCAAACCTTATTTACGCATGACTCCCCAACCTAACAAATAATTTTCAGTAACATCAATATTTCTATGCGTAGGGTGGGTTACACAGTCGTTAACCCACCGTTTTTTATATATAATAAAAGAAGTTAGATCAGCAAATTAGGATTAAAGATAATGCTGTCATCACCTATAGTTTTTCAGCTACCATCATCAGTTAAAATGACAGATGAACAATTTTTTGATTTCTGTCAAGTAAATCGTGACTTACGCATTGAAAGGAATAAATTTGGAGAAATATCAATTATGCCACCAGCAGGATCAGAAACCGGAAACAGAGAATTTAATATTGCTGTACAGCTAGGAGTTTGGGCTGAAAAAGATGGTACAGGAATTGGTTTTTCTTCCAGTACAGGTTTTAAACTTTCCACAGGTGCGGATCGTTCTCCCGATGCTTCCTGGATAAAACTAGAAAGATGGAATAGTTTAACACCAGAACAACAGAAAAAGTTTGCTCCTATTTGTCCTGATTTTGTGATTGAATTGCGTTCTCCTTCCGATAATTTACAACCATTGAAAGAGAAAATGATTGAATATATGGAAGAACCAGGAATACAATTAGGATTATTAATTGATCGTAAACATCGCCGAGTTTATATTTATCGTCCTGGACAAACAGAGGAATGTTTAGAAAATCCTGAAACCGTAAATTGTGATCCTATTTTACCAGGGTTTGTTTTAAATATGGCTAAAATTTGGTAGTTGTTACTATTAAGTGCAATATTAATCAACCTCTATTTCATCTTCTGGAATTTTGATTCTAGAAATAGTTTATAAACAAAAAAAGCCAAAGCAGCAATCACAACAATTCTCGCCAAAAATAAAGATATCTGCACAACAACCACAGCAGCAACAGCAAGTCCCAAAAGTTTAGCCGCAAAAATTACTGTTCTCTTTTCTGGTTTTTGAGAATTTTCTGGCTGATGTTTTTGTGTTTAATAAAAAGGTGCTTCATGAGAATTTATGAGATTATCTATTTCCCTCAGTCGCTTATCTACTCGGCGTTACATTTCTCTATTGTATTCATTTGGCGATGTCATATTGCTTTTATCTCTGTAGTCAATTACCCTGTATTATAACCTACGCTTTTTGAGCTACTTCCAGGAAATGATGCACAAATTTTTCACCTGGGGAAGTGTAAAAGATTGTGAATAGATGCAAATAAAGGCAAAATTTGAAAGGGTAGAACTCAGATAGATTTGAATATGGATATAAAACAAGGATTTGTAGGTACTATTGGCAACACGCCACTAATTCGCTTAAACAGTTTTAGTGAAGAAACAGGTTGCGAAATTTTAGCCAAAGCAGAATTTCTCAATCCTGGAGGTTCTGTGAAAGATCGTGCTGCGCTTTATATTATCGAAGATGCAGAAAAAAAAGGTTTACTCAAACCCGGTGGTACAGTAGTGGAAGGAACTGCGGGTAATACGGGAATCGGATTAGCGCATATCTGTAATGCTAAAGGTTATAAATGTCTGATTATTATTCCCAATACCCAATCTCAAGAAAAAATAGATGCGCTGACTACCTTGGGAGCGGAAGTTCGTCCTGTTCCGGCTGTACCCTACAAAGACCCTAATAATTACGTTAAGTTATCTGGTAGAATTGCCGCAGAGATGGAAAACGCCATTTGGGCTAATCAATTTGATAATTTAGCAAACCGTCAAGCCCATTACGAAACCACCGGTGAGGAAATTTGGCGACAAACAGAGGGTAAAATAGATGGTTGGGTAGCTGCAACCGGTACAGGTGGCACTTTTGCTGGGGTAGCAATGTGTTTAAAAGAAAAAAACCCAAATGTTAAATGTGTGGTTGCAGATCCGATGGGTAGCGGTTTATATAGCTATGTGAAAACCGGCGAAATCAAAATCGAAGGTAGTTCTATTACTGAAGGTATTGGTAATAGTAGAATTACCGCGAATATGGAAGGCGCACCCATTGATGATGCCATTCAAATTGATGATCAAGAAGCTTTAAGGGTGGTTTATCAACTATTAAGAAAAGATGGTTTATTAATGGGTGGTTCAACTGGGATTAATGTTGGTGCTGCGGTGGCTTTAGCGAAACAATTGGGACCCGGACATACTATTGTGACTATTCTTTGTGACAGCGGATCTCGCTATCAATCACGGATATTTAATAAAGAATGGTTAGCTAGTAAAGGGTTGTCTGTTAGGTAAGTATTCAGCCCTCAGCTATCAGATTTCGAGGCTAAAATACGGGAGCATCCCAAATGTGTAATTTGATTTTTTGGTAATCTTTGAATTGCTACAAAGTCCTAATATGAATGAACCGCAAAGAACGCAAAGGACAAAAAGGGAAGAGAGTTTAAGAGAGTTTTTGGTGTTGCTGCGGTTATTTTTTCAAAATTGGGATGCTCCCTAAAATACAAACAATGATCACAAATGCACAGAGTGTAAACTTCCTCAATTAATGCTGCTAAATCTTTGCTTTTTCCGTTATAAGCTGATTACTGATAGCTGAATGCTTACCAAAAATCCAAAATCTAAAATCTAAAATCCTATGAATCCCTACTCTGTTTTTTCTCAAACCCAACTTCAATGTGTGAGTGATGGCACTATCAAACCATTGTTAGAAAATTGCGAAAGTGCTGCAAAAATCCTGGTTTTAGTATTGCCACAACTGGGAGATTTTGATAGTCTAGAATATGCCTGGTGGTTACAGCGAGAAGCGCAAAATTTAGCAGATAAAAAAATCGCTATTCGTGCTGTGGGTATTGGTAATATTACCTCTGGAAGAAAATTCTGTGAATATACAGGTTTTCCTAAAGAAAATTTATTTGTTGATGAAAATGCCGAATTACATCAAAAACTGAATCTTTATCCAGGTTTAAAAGTTTCTGTTCCTGGACTTTCTCTAGGTCAGAAATCTTGGTTAAATTTAATGTTAATGTGTGCAGGTATTGGTAGTCATGGAACATTAAAAGAAGTTTTTAGAGGATATAAAGGAGATAAACAAGCACCCCAACTTATAGCAGATGATGAGATGATTCAAGGTACTCCTTTACCAGCTTTTAAAGGTGCGTTTTTTAAATTAGCTGGAGGTAGTGGTTTTCAAAGACCTTTTGAATTAGCTACTTTGCGACTGAAAAATATGGTAGAAGTATTAACAAATTGGTCAACTTATGTACCATCATCTGCTTATTTAACTCAGCGTGGTGGAACATTTTTATTTAATAATCAAGGTGAATTACTTTATGAACATCGAGATCCAGGAATTTTAGGTTTTGCTGCTAACATGAGTCAACCTCTATCATTTCTATCAATTGATAATTGAAAATTGACAATTGATAATTGTTTTATCAAGATAATTCAAAATTTAGGTAATCAGGAATGTTAAATCTACCAACAGAAGATCAAGTAGAATCTACTAAATGTGTGCAGGTGTGTCAACATCGTAGCTGTATCAAACAAGGTGGAAAAGAAGTATTAGCAGCTTTTCAAGCTTTACCCGTTCCCAATGTGACAGTTACAGCTAGTGGTTGCTTGGGTCAGTGCGGTAGTGGTCCTATGGTGCTAGTGTTACCTGAGATGGTGTGGTATTCTCGCGTTTTACCTCTGGAAGTACAAACACTGGTAGAAAAACATTTAATAGGTGGTCAAAGAGTCCACAGAATGCTATATCATCGTTTTCATCCTCAGAGATAATGCTGATGAAAAAATATCCGAAAACAGCACCTTGTTCACGGAAGCGAGAAAACTGATGGACATTAAGCAGCTACGCCAAGTTTTAAAATTAAAGTGGTTAACTTACTATCAAGAAAATATTTCTTGGTTAACAAAAATGCAAATTTGGCGCACCTATGATGGTGTGAGACGACCTTCATCTGGTTATATTTTAGCCACTCTCTCGGTTTTAGAACCGCATTTACAGCAAATACTTCCTTTTATTCTGGAGTTAAATAATAATCCTGATCAAATAGTCGCTGCTTTAGGTTTGAATTTTAATCCTGATGAGGAGTTGCGTTTATTAGAATTAGAAAAATCTTTAGCTAAAAACCAAATTGTTCACAAAAATTCTGTGACTTGTTCTCATACAGATACACAGATAAAACAAGATTTTCAGTCTAGGGTTGAACCGAAAAAAAAACAGGTATTGTTAAGAATTGTTCCCAGTGTTGAACAAAAACAGCAATCTATTTCTGTGGTGACAATAAGTAAACCTGTAAATCATCATTCTACCGTAGCTAGGGAAGAAATATCTCAGAAAACCCATAGATTAGGAATTGGGCGATCATTACCAAATATCACCGAACCAATTCCTATTAAATATCAATTTACAGGTCTTCCCGTTAAGGAAATTTCCTACATTTCTTCAACAACTAACGCCCGCAGTTTACCCGCTTGGATGGATGAATTTTGTCCAGGGGTGAATAGGTGACAGGTGACAGGTGACAGGTGACAGTAAAAAGGCAAGAGTTTATTCTTCCCATTCCCCAGTCCTCAGTTATGGATATTCGTGAGAAATAAAGGGAACGGAAACAACTTCTCCTTCACTGTTTCCTACTTGCACTTTTAACCCTACACCACCAGCTTTAGAACGAATGTAACCTAGTCCAAAATGACCTTCAGGGGTTTCTGTGTAACTGGTAAGTTTACCGACTTTTTCATCTCCTATGGTAATCACGCTTCCTGGTGCTGCGGGAGCGTTAAGACTAATTCCCCATAAATATTGTTTTACACCTTTATAGGTGTTTAATCTAGCAATGGTTTCTTGACCGATGTAACAACCTTTATTGAAAGATACAGTTTGCCATAAACCGACCTCCAAGGGATTATAATCATCGGTTAGTTCTGCATCGGGTACAGGACGACCTTGTAATATTCGCAAAGTTTCCCAATGGCGATCGCTCAATTCTATCGCACCAGAATCTAATATTTGCTGCCAAATCTTTTGTTTTTCCGCTACAGGGAAAATGAGAGTATATCCAGGGATAGCTAACCCACTACCCACGGCAAAAATTATATTATCAACCACAATGTGACTATTGTTGGGTTTACCAATCAGTGAACCAGCCCCCAGTTTTTCTACAATAGCATCGCTTTGGGGTCCGATGAGGCTAAAAGTTGCAGTTTCATCAGTGATATCGGTTAATGTTACCTTGTCTGCAAAAAAGATATAACGATCCAACCATTCCATCAAAAATGTACGACGATGGGGTGAAACTAACAACAACACTGCATCATCGAGAAGATAACCAGTTACTAAATCTATAGTTCTGGCTGTAGATGTCACCATTACAGTATCACAACCTTCACCTGGTCTGAGGCGTTGAAAATCATTGGTGCTTTGGTTGTGTAAAAACCGCAGACGGTCATCATCAGAAACACGGATGCGCCCCCAATGAGAGCGATCGCACACAGCTACCCCTTCCTGTGCTGCACGAATAACTGTTGCATCTTTACTGTCAACTACAGATTTTGGCATAGTAATCAAGACTTGCCCTATTTTCAGGTTTTTGCATCACAAATATTAACAAATAGGGATACCTGCTGACCAGTGACGTTGATAATAAAATACCTGAGATTTATAGAGTTAATCCAAAATCCAAAATCTAAAATTTCAAATTTCTTAATCTACGACTCTAATTAAGCCTTTTTTTAAACCATCAAATACTTGATTGATTTGCATAATATGTGCATCACTCAATCCTTCTTGGGCAAGAAGATTAGACATCATGATATGTTGATCTTGGCGTGTAATGCGGCGATTGGTAAATATGCGTTGCAAGATTGCTTCTAAATTGCTTGAATCTGATTTAGCCATAAATTGCATATTTCCCCCAGGCAGGTTATATATTTTTGATGCTAATTAACTATAAAATATCAAATTTTGATGAAGGTTCCATTCGTGGCTTTACGGAAATACAAAAAAATCAAACCAATTGTAATTATGTAGCTTTAGGTTATTCATTTTTTCGGTAAAATAACTTAGATGTTTAAAAGTTCACAGGTTTATAAAGTATGACATTAGCGGAAATTGGAATTATTGGTGGCAGTGGTTTATACAAAATGGAAGCTCTGAAGGATGTAGAAGAAATAGAAATAGAAACACCTTTTGGCTCACCATCAGATGCGGTAATTATCGGCACTTTAGCAGATACAAAAGTTGCCTTTTTGGCTCGTCATGGTCGTAATCATACGTTATTACCTTCTGAATTGCCGTTCTGTGCCAATATCTATGCTATGAAGCAATTAGGAGTAAAATACTTAATTTCTGCTAGTGCAGTTGGTTCGTTGAAAGCAGAGGTAAAACCATTAGATATGGTAGTTCCAGATCAGTTTATTGACAGAACTAAAAACCGTATTTCCACGTTTTTTGGTGAAGGAATTGTAGCGCATATTGCATTTGGTGATCCAATTTGTAAAAATTTGGCGGCTGTTTTAGCTGATGCGATCGCTTCTCTAAATTTACCTGATGTCACTCTTCACCGTGAAGGTACTTATGTCTGTATGGAGGGTCCTGCATTTTCCACCAAAGCTGAATCAAATCTTTATCGCAGTTGGGGTGCCACAATTATTGGTATGACAAATTTACCAGAAGCCAAGTTAGCCAGGGAAGCGGAAATTGCTTATGCAACTTTGGCTTTAGTTACAGATTATGATTGTTGGCATCCAGATCATGATAATGTCACAGTAGAGATGGTGATTGGTAATTTACAACGCAATGGGGTAAATGCCCAAAAAGTAATTCAAGAGACTGTAAAGCGGCTCAGTGAAAACCCCCCTCAAAGTGATGCCCATTCTGCTTTGAAATATGCGATTTTGACAAATTTAGCAAATGCACCAGCCGCAACTAAGGAGAAGTTAAGTTTGTTGTTGGAGAAGTATTTGTAAATTATAGGTGACAGGTGACAGGTGACAGGTGACAGGTGACAGGTGACAGTAATAAGGGAATAGGGAACAGAAGGCAAAAGGCAAAAGGCAAAAGGCAAGGAGTCAGGAGTCAGGAGTCAGGAGTCAGAATAATTTTAGATTTTAGATTTTAGATTGGAGTTGACAGAAACAATCCAAAATCCAAAATCCAAAATCCAAAATAGTATCCCCAGTCCCCAGTCACCTCACACTATCTGAAAACTAAAATTCAGACTTGCCCAGTTATTCACATTTAATACATAAGAATCAGTAGTAGTTCCATTGATTTCCGCTTTAGCTTTAGTACCATTATGTAAATCTTGCAGTAAAGCCTGGGCAACTTCTAAGGTATTAACTAACGAACTTATGGGCTGTTGATCAGCGGTGGGATACCTAGCAGTTCCCAAGGCTGCTAAAGTTTCCGTAAAAGGAGATGTACTCAAAATTAGTTGATGTTCACAAAACAATTCTCGTGTAGGTAACAACCAGCCAAAGGTAGTATCATTTTGGGGGAATTTGAGGGTTTGTCCTGGGGGAATGATTATTTCTTGCAGATCGGGTTTGGTGTCAGAAACACTTGCTTCTGGAGACATCTGCCAAGGATAAAAAGCTATGGCACTTCTAGTATTATTTAACCCCACCAACATTAAATAAATCGGGCGATCGCTCAAATTTTCTACCCGGTACTGCATCCTACTACCCACGGGAACTGTAGGAACAACTGTTCCTGGGGTGGTAAATGCTTTGTTAGTTGTAGTTTCCCCACTCAGATTGCGCCATGTTTGTCGCTGCATAACTACACGAGGCGAGATTTTGTTCATCATCTCCAAACTCGCTTTCACCGGTAAACGAGAAGAACCTTCATTTTCTGTCAGTCGCCATAACTTGGCTGCTAACAAGGTGGAAAATTTTGGTGTTAATCTTTGTACTGCAACTTTAACTGCTTCTCCAATTTCTCCAGAAGTATTATGTATTAACTCACCACTGAGAGAAAAAAGACCATAACGACTAGGAACATTTTGCACTTTACCAAATACGTAATCAGCGCCCTGATCTGCTGAGGCAATATTTATCATCCGGGTAATGGCTGCAAAGGCACTGGTAGCGTCTACACGCTCAATTCTTTCTAGTCCCGAATCTAAGGCCACTGTTAAATTAATATTGCGGGGTAAGACGCGCACCGCTTCTTGTACCAGTTGCCCAACTTGTAGAGATTTGCTATTTTCTTGACTAGATATCTGTGCTTTTGCAGTTAACCCAGTGCGCGACTTGAATATTAACTGTTCTCCAGTCGGTAAACTCAATCTCGAATTAACACCATAGTATTGCCAAACGTGGGGAGGTATTCCTCCTAACCATAATTGTGCTGTTTTACCATCCTCATCTTTAGCTTTCACTACTCCTTCGGCTGTAGTGCTTTCTATGGGAAAATTCTCATTAATTAAAGCACTTTGAGGATTTTTCTTCTCACTGAGTAACCCTGGTTGCTGTTCACTGCCCAGTTTGTACATGGAACTACTAGCATGAGAGAGAAGAACTTGAATTGTTGTGGCTGGGGTTGCTTCCCATAGATATTGGGTTAAAGCGTAGGTAAATAAACCCGCACTGAAACCAGAAAACAATAGTTCTCCCGCTGGCTGCTCTGGTTGTGAGGTTGCTTTTAGCACCATGACATTTTTAGCAACTGAGTTCTGTGTTTGCAGGTGGTTGAACAGATCCAGTTCTTTGAGTGCTAACTTTGCTGTTGATGGTTCTGGACGGGCGCGAAATCGCAAACCGGCAGGATGTAATGTACTTTTAGCAGAGTAGCTAGTATCTAATACTGCTGTTACTCGGTTGGTGGAGAGCGATCGCAATAAACCTAAAAGATTTTCTTCTAATAAATAGTTGACAAAATTAATATTCTGTGCATCTTCGTCAACTGGGATCAGGGCATTCTGCAAATTTTCTGGAAAAGTACCCAACTTGACACGACTACCATAGCCGCTAAAGTGGAAAATCACAACATCATCGGCTTTTGCTTGTTTACCCAAGTGATCTAAAATAGCTGCCTCAATAAATTCTCGACTGGCTTGTTCCTCAGTTAAGGTAAGAATATCTGAAGTTGCAAAGCCAAAACGGTGAATCAAAAGTTCTTTTTGCAATTCCACATCTGTCAGACAACCACCAAGGGCGGGACTTTGTGGATATTGATTTATACCTATTAGCAATGCCAACTTGCGGCTATTGGGTGCTGCTAAAGCTTGATAATAGTGATTTCCCAAAGTCAACCACTCAGCTTGAGTTAAACCCAATAGTGCCAGTATAGAGCCAATTCTTTCTAAAAACGCACGCCGTTTCATAAATTAGCTGTTAACCCTCAGTCGATAAAGTACAGCTTAAAGGGCTGAGGGCTAAAGAGTAAAGTTTGAAATTAGACTTTTTGCTACTTTTTCAGTCTCTTTAAACCAAAGCTGGTTGTTGGATAGACATTGCTCTGGCTAACTCGGCTGCCACTTCTGGACGAGAAAATTCTGGTGGGGGTAACTCACCACGACGCAACATTTCTCTAACTTTTGTTCCCGATAGGTGAACCCGTTCTTCTGGTTTGCTAGGACTGGTTTTAGTGGTGGCCATTTGTTTGGTGCGTGTACAGTAGAAAGCGTGTTCAAACTTCATTGGCACAATGCCCAGTTCTTCTGGCGCAAACTCATCAAATATATATTGAGCGTCATAAGTGCCGTAGTAGTCACCTACTCCCGCATGATCACGTCCAACAATAAAATGTGTACAGCCGTAATTTTTCCGCACTAGAGCATGGAAAATAGCTTCCCTTGGTCCTGCATAACGCATTGCCGCTGGGTTAATTGCCAGAATTACTCTATCTAAGGGATAATAATGATCCATTAATATTTCATAACAACGCATTCTCACATCCGCAGCGATGTCGTCTTCTTTGGTTGCGCCGACTAATGGGTGTAAAAATAGACCATCAACTGTTTCCAAGGCACATTTTTGAATGTACTCATGGGCGCGGTGGATGGGGTTGCGGGTTTGGAAACCAACGATAGTTTTCCAGCCTTTTTCTCTAAACATTTGTCGAGAAGCTGCTGGATCTATTTGGTAGGCGGGAAACTGGGGATGAGGATCACGTTGCAGTAACCAGATATCCCCAGCCAGATTCACAGAACCTTGATTATATAATACCTGTACTCCAGGGTGTTTGGCTTCATCTGTGCGATATACATTTACAGCTTCGCGTTTTTTGTCGTAAGTGTATTTTTCGCTTAGTTCCAAAACCCCAATGTACTCGCCATTGGAGTTATCCAAACGCACCCAACCACCCACTTGGAGAGGGGCGGCAACTTCTTCTGTGACAGATAGTGTAATGGGAATTGACCAAACAGTACCGTTAGCCAATCGCATTTCTGCGACTACGCGATTATAGTCGGCTTGGTTCATGAAACCAGTCAGCGGACTAAAGCCACCGATCGCAATCATTTCTAGATCGGAAATGGCTCGCTCATCAAGGGTTACTCGTGGTAAAAATTCTGCTTTGGAAAGAAATAATTCTCTTTGTTCAGTTGAAGCAATTCTGTTAATTAATTCTCCGCCGTGGGGGGCGATCGCATCTGGTTGGTAACTCAACGTGATTCCTTCCGTAATTTATAAATATTGTTATTGTTGCAATCTATGTACTAAGTTATCAAATTGTGGGTACTTTGTGTTACAACTTCACAAAAAAATTTTATATTGCCGGTCGGAAAGGGTGTGATTGGGGACTGGGGACTGGGAAAAATCTTTCCTTTAATATTTAAACTTGTATAATGGGAAGGAGTATATTAGCTTCCCAATTTTCATGTAGTTACTATATTCAGATTTGATGTGTTTTAGTTTACTTGCCTGAACGGTTGCTTTAATCAATCTTATGTAGTACAATAGTATTCCAAAGATATAAATATTGCTTGCTCGAAGGAAGAGATTTAAGATAATTTTTATTACTAAGAATAGTTGCTGGAATTATCAAAATGGAAGGAAACAAGTATGCTCAGTTGTCATGATGTTGCAAAGTATTTTCTATCTCAAGCAGATGAAGATGCTGGGGATTTAATTTCTAATCTGAAACTACAAAAATTACTTTACTACGCACAAGGTTTTCATTTAGCACTGTATAACGAACCTTTGTTTCCTGAGTCTGTTGAGGCTTGGATTCATGGACCAGTTGTACCGGAAGTTTATCATGAGTATAAAAACTTTGCTTCTAGTGCAATTCCCATTCCTGAAGATATTGATTTTTCGATATACGACAAAGAAACTGTAGATTTACTAGATGAAGTTTATAGCGTATATGGTCAATTTTCAGCTTGGAAATTGCGGAATATGACTCATAATGAAGAACCCTGGAAAGACACAGATGTAAGTGGTGTTATTAGTCATGAATCTCTGAAAAAATATTTTAAAACTCAGCTTTTAGATGAAGATGAGTAAGAAAAAAATTAAACAACCCCAAAAAGATAGGGGTAATAAACTAACAACTCCAAATGATCAACAAGAAATTTCTCCAGAAAAAGCTCCACCTGTATTTTCTCTACGTTACCTAAAGGGTGAATATTGTTTAACTAAGTGTGAGAAAGATGATCAGGTTGCATTTGCTTGAAAATTGCATAGACTGAGTAAATTAACTTGGAACCCACATTCCGCACCCCAAACTGTCACAAAGGGAAATTACGGAGATAAAAAATCAAAATTAGCATAAAAACAGACATATACAGTGAAAAAAGGCATTCGAGAAACAGTAAATCACCAAAAATGTCAT